>CAZMAC010000334.1:0-4139 GCA_964564085.1 uncultured Hyphomicrobiaceae bacterium | reverse complement strand
AAGCCGACAAAATGACCGAGCTGAAATCCGATTTTTTGAACATGCTGCAAAGCCGCGGCTTTATTCATCAATGCACCGATCCGACCGCGCTGGACGAGCTGGCGGCGCGAGAGATCGTCACGGCTTATATCGGTTTCGACTGCACCGCGCCCAGCCTTCATGTTGGAAGCCTGATCGGTATTATGATGCTGCGCCATCTGCAAAAGACGGGGCACAAGCCGATCGTTTTAATGGGCGGCGGCACGACGAAGGTCGGCGACCCTTCCGGTAAGGACGAAAGCCGCAAGCTGCTGACCCAGGACCAGATCGGCGAAAACAAGGCGGGCATCCGCCGGGTCTTTGAGAAATTCCTCACCTTCGGCGACGCGCCCGACCACGCGCTGATGGTCGATAACGACAATTGGCTGAGCCAGCTCAACTACATCGACTTCCTGCGCGATTACGGCACGCATTTCACGCTGAACCGTATGCTGACCTTCGACAGCGTCAAGCTCCGGCTCGAACGCGAGCAGCCGCTGACCTTCCTCGAATTCAACTATATGCTGCTTCAGGCTTACGATTTCGTCGAGCTGTATCGGCGCTTTGGCTGCCGTCTGCAAATGGGCGGCTCCGATCAGTGGGGCAACATCGTCAATGGCATTGAACTGGGGCGGCGTGTGGAGAATACGGAGTTGTTCGGCCTGACCACACCGCTGCTGACCACGGCCTCCGGCGCGAAAATGGGCAAAACGGCGCAAGGCGCGGTTTGGCTGAACGCGGATATGCTGAGCCCGTATGATTATTGGCAATATTGGCGCAATGCAGAAGACGCTGATGTCGGCCGGTTCCTGAAGCTGTTCACCGAGCTGCCGCTCGATGAGATCGCCCGGCTCGAAGCGCTTCAGGGTGCGGAGATCAACGAGGCGAAGAAAATCCTCGCGACCGAGGCGACAACGCTGGCCCATAGCCGCGAGGCGGCGGAGGAAGCCGCTGAAACGGCGCGGCGCACGTTCAGCGAGGGTGAAGCGGCGCAAGGCTTGCCGACCGTGGACGTGCCTGCCGCCGATCTGGAGACCGGGATCGGGGTGCTGAGCGCGCTGGTCAGTGCCGGGCTTGCCGCGTCAAACAGCGAGGCGCGCCGGCATGTGAAGGGCGGTGGCGCACGCGTCAATGATGAGGCGGTTACGGACGATAAAGCAAAGCTAACGGGTGCTGCCGTGAACAAGGACGGCGTGATAAAGCTGTCGCTCGGGAAAAAGCGCCATGTGTTGATCAAGCCGGTTTAGAGCGTTAGCTGCGTCGGCATGTTCCGACTCAAAGAGCGCGAAGGCGCTACTCTTACTGCGCCAGATCGGCGCGCAATTTCTCAAGCTCGGGCTCTGCCGCGAAAAGCGCATCGTCCAGCCGCGACCGCGCAAGCTGCTGTGTGCAGGGCGCGAGATACCAGGCGAGCGGCACATCCTGGCAATGTGGTGCCAGACCGCCCTTTGCAAACGGGTCCCAGCGCAGCGCCAGCGTGCCGCTAATCGTTTCCAGAAACCGGGTCACGACGAAGCTAGTCCGCTGGTCGCGGGCTTTGAAGAGGGCAAGAGCGTGTGCCCCGATCTCGGACGCGCCTTCGGAATTAGAGCCTTTCGCGCTTGCCGATGCGCTCATTTGCGCAAGGATATGCGCGGTCGCGGGCGCAGGAACGGGCGGCGTCTCTTTTGCGGCGGGTGTTGTGTCATACCATTCGCCCAGGAAGATCATGCGGACGCTGACGCGCAAGCCCCGCTCGGCGGCGATTTTTTCGATCCGGTTCTTGACGGCCTCGGCGGTGATCAGGCCGGAGGTGTCGTAATAGCCGCCATCCACCAGACGGAACCAGTTCGGCACATCGATATCTTCAGGCAGAAAACCGGCCGGCAGGGCGACTGGAAAGCGCGCGCTCAAGCTTGCCGCGTCGGCGAGATAGATCGATCGCTTCGTGAACTCCCGCGGATTGAGACCGGCAAGCGTATCACCATAATATTCCCGGCTCAGATTGGACAGGACGATCGGTGCTCCGGTCTCGACATAGGTCGTGTTGAAAATCATGATCGGGATATCGCGGCTCGGATCCCAATAAGCGGCAATCTCGCATTCGTCGAAGAACGCCTCGCGGGCGCAGCCCAAAGCACCGGGTTCAGCCTTCTGGTTTGTCGGAACGGGCGGGACACCATTGGCATCCAAAGCGTCGCGCCAATACTGGCCCAGCGCGTCCGTATAGGCGACGGACCGGTCCAGCTTTCGTATCGAGATGGGCAGGATGCGCTGCAGCATATCGGGGAACAGGCCGGCTCCGACCAGAGTGGAGAGCAGATCGCGCGCGAAAAAACGGTCCAGAACCGTCGGGTCTCCCTCCGTGGACATGGCCTCATAGGTTGTCGCGGAGAGCTGCCTCGTATTCATCTGCACACAGCCGGTCAAATCCTGCGGCGTTGCGGCGCGCTGCTGCGAGGCAAACGCCATAGCGCCGAGCGTGCCGCCGGATACGCCGCTAATTGCAAAAATATGATGCGAGAATGACGGGCAAATTTTTTGCAGATAGGTGAGCATGTAAGCTGTGCGGATGGCGGCGTAGGTTCCCCCGCCTGCGGCTGCGATAATATAAACCGGATAGTTGCGCCCGGTCGTCTCGTAGACAGACCGGTCCTGCCTTGCCTGCAGCCATTGCACGAACTGGTCGTCACCCGTCACCTGATTGGCTTGCACCGTCTCCGGCACGGGCCGCAATTCAACCGGCGCGCGGTCGTTGAGCCCGGTAATATTTAAGAACAGCACCCAGGCGAGCAACCCAGTAACCCATGGAATCCCTGTCGTGCGGCTATAGTAGAATAACCCGCCTAGAAAAGTATAAATGAGAATAATTGACAATAAAATTGTATTCAACGTTCCAATTTTGGCAAATAGATTTTTATCAAAAAATGCAAAAGAAAAGGACATGATTAAAAAAGTGGCAGTAGAGAAGATAAACAGGAAATGGATGACTTTTGAATAGTGGGCCCATCGGCTGAATATATTAAATGCTGGCCATATGATTATGATATAGAGTGCAATCAGAGTACCAATAATGTACAAAAATGACGATACAGCGCCAATTGCTGAATAGTATTTTAGGAAGAATAGTGCTGGCAGTGAAATGGCAACGATAAATGTAACAGTCATTCGTATTGTCTTTGACTTTACGAATTCAAAGATCTTGACCGTCATTATTGTTGAGGCAACAAACCAGGTCAGCGTCAGGAAAAAGAAAAGCCCGATTCTGGTAACGTAATCGAGGCACTTCAAACCCGTAACGCCGACATCACGAATCCCGAGTTCGGATTCACACTGAATTTCCAGATCGCGCACGAGACGCGCAATTTCATCCGATTGGGTTCCCAGAAAATTGACAAAAAAGATGAACGCCAAAATGCCGAGGATCGCAGCGGGAAGAAGGCATAACAGGATAAAGTAAGTTCTTGATATCGAGTCCTTTAAATCGAATTGTTCGATGTAATGCATACGAAGCCCCCTTCTTACAGAATGCCACTCATAGCCGGTCTAATTTCGCAGGCATAGAATTGAATAAATGTTCGACCCCTGAGTGCGATCGATTAGAACGCGATTTGTTCCGGATGGGCACTCAACGGTTATAGGCGCTTGGTTCTGACAGGTAATGTTGATTTGCGGATTTTCGACATCGATTGTCATCGCCCGGAAGGGTTGAACGACAACCGGCTGTTGCGATGTTTCCACTGACAAAATGCCCCTGCAAGCTTGTCTGGCTTTACCGAGAAATTGCTGCGCAGATGCTCCGCTTACAGACAATGCGCCAAGCGTGAGAGCAAGAAATAGGTAAAATAGCTGACGGGTCGGGACCGTTTGAGAGACCATTGTGAATTCCCCAGGAAATTGAGCGGCTTAGCCGGTGGGACGCTGGTCAAGCTAGCATGGCACTTTATCAAGATGAAGACATTTATGCTTAATGCACGCTGAATAAGCCGGCCGCTTGTTGCAAAAGAAAAGGTTGTAAAATATGCGTGGTACAAGGCAATGATGAGTGGAGGCTGAGGATCAATTCTGGCGTGACAAGAGTTTGTTCACCAAACCACTGATTTCTCCCCGAAACTTATCCCCGCCCCTCCGCGTCAACTTAT
>CAZMAC010000333.1:0-4140 GCA_964564085.1 uncultured Hyphomicrobiaceae bacterium | reverse complement strand
GCAATAGGCATCGAGGTTCTGGCGGTTGTATTTGCCGGAATAACCGTTGTCGTCATAATCATAAAGACCGCCCGCCTGGGCACCCGATGTGGCGGCAAGAAGCCCGGTCAAAGCAAGGGCCACGATTTTAAACGAGCATATTTTCATCGGTACTCTCCCTGATCTTTGCAGTTACGCCCTGTCCGGAACAGGATGAGGAAAAGGCTGTCCATGCCTGATTACGCCAGGGATAAGCCTTTCCTGATCGTGCTCTAACGACCAAAGTCCAAATCACAAGGAGAGCTTAGCTGTATCAAACTGAACGCGGCTCGGTCGGCCCGTTCAGTTTGAATTAACCATTGGTCATATCGGATTGTAAGTTTATTCAGCCGCTTTGTCTTGGGGCGGCGTATAGGTCAGAATGGGGTGACGAGCGGCATTGGTTTCATCGAGACGGCGGCGTGGAGCGTAATAGGGCGCGTTTTTGAAACGCTCGGCATTGCCCTCTTTGGCTGAACGGGCGAGCGATCTCAGCGCACCGATGAACTGATCAAGACTTTGCTTTGCTTCCGACTCCGTCGGCTCGATCAGCATGGCGCCGTGGACGACGAGTGGAAAATAGACCGTCATCGGATGAAAGCCTTCATCGATCATCGCCTTGGCGAAGTCGAGCGTCGAGACATCGGTGCCTTTCAAAAAGCTGTCGTCGAAAAGAACCTCGTGCATACAGATACAGTCGCCAAAGGGCTGGCTCATGACGTCTTTCAAACCCGCACGCACGTAATTGGCATTGAGAACGGCGTCTTCTGAGGCTTGCCGTATCCCGTCTTCACCGAAACTCAACATATAGGCAAGCGCGCGAACGAACATGCCCATCTGCCCGTGAAAGGCACCGAGCCGGCCGAAAGGCTTCTCCTTACCGGCCTCCGGATTGTCCTCAATCAGGACGTAGTCATCGCCATCCTTTTGGATTAGAGGAAGCGGGGCGAAACGCATCAAATTTTCGGAAAAGACCACCGGGCCAGCACCGGGACCACCGCCTCCATGCGGGGTCGAGAAGGTCTTGTGCAAATTGATATGCATTGCGTCGATGCCAAGATCGCCAGGGCGCACTTTTCCGGCGATTGCGTTGAAATTGGCGCCATCGCAATAAAGATAAGCGCCCGCCTCATGCAGCGCTGCTGCAATCTCGGCGATCTCCGGCTCAAACAATCCGCATGTGTTGGGATTGGTGATCATCATCGCAGCAACGTCTGGGCCAAGCGCCTCGCGCACGGCCGAAGCGCGCACAGTCCCGTCCTCTTCCGCCGCCACGGGCCGCACGGCAAATTCGAGCGATGCCGCCGTTGCCGGATTGGTGCCATGCGCTGAATCCGGAACCAGGACAACCCGGCGGCTTTCCGCTTCGCCCCGCGCCTCGATGGCCGCGCGGATGGCGATCATCCCGCAAAGCTCGCCATGGGCACCCGCTTTCGGTGAAAGCGTAACCGCTGGCATCCCCGTCAATTTGGTCAGCCAGTTTGAGAGCATGGCCATGAGCTCGATGGCGCCCTGCACGCTCTTTTGCGGTTGAAGCGGGTGAATGTCGCCGAAACCGGGAAGACGCGCCATTTTCTCGTTCAGGCGCGGATTATGCTTCATCGTGCACGAACCGAGCGGAAAGATGCCCGTATCGATGGCGTAATTCTTCTGGCTCAGCCGCACATAGTGGCGCATCGCCTCGGGCTCGGAAAGCCCTGGCAAGCCCATCGTGTCGCCCCGCTCCATATCGCCAAGCCGGCTCGCAAAGGCTTCGGGCTCATCGACGTCAACGCCGGATGTTTCCAATGCCCCGATTTCGAAAATCAGCGGCTCCTCGATTTGCAGGCCCCGATTGCCGGTCGCGGTGCCCGGCCCATCATTTTTCGCTGCGAAAGCTTTCGTTGTCATGTCGTTCATGCAAGTACCTTTGTGAGAGCCGTCGCATAGGCGGCTCGATCTTCGGGTGTATTGACTTCGGTGGCGGCGACGATGATGAGCCGATCCAGTTCCGTTTCGCCGGGGAAAAGCCGTGAGGCCGGAACGCCGCCCATCACGCCTTGATCGGCGAGCGCGTCGATCACCTCGGCGCCCGGCTTCGGCGTTTTGATCGTGAATTCATTGAAGAATTGTGGCGTGACGATTTCAACGCCGTCAATGCGGGCAAACCGATCCGCCAGAGCCACAGCGCTCGCATGATTGGCCCGCGCGAGCTTGCGCAGCCCTTCCTCGCCGAGCAGCGTCATATGCACCGTAAAGGCAAGGGCGCAAAGGCCGGAATTGGTGCAGATGTTACTCGTCGCCTTGTCGCGCCGGATATGTTGCTCGCGGGTCGAAAGCGTGAGCACGAAGCCGCGCCGGCCGTCCTGATCGACCGTCTGACCGCAAAGCCGCCCCGGCATCTGGCGGATGAATTTTTGCCGGGTCGCGAACAGCCCGAGATAAGGACCGCCGAAATTAAGCCCATTCCCGATGGATTGCCCTTCCGCCACGACAATGTCCGCGCCCATCGATCCCGGGGACCGCAAGGCACCGAAGGAGATCGCCTCGGTGACGACGACAATCAGCAAAGCCCCGTGACTGTGAGCAAGGTCTGCGAGCAGCGCCAGATCGCGTACACCGCCAAAGATGCCGGGATATTGCACGACGATACAGGAGGTCTCATCGTCAATATCAGCGGAAAATGCCGTATTTGGAGCCGATGGCAGCGACACCACCTCGTGCTGCGAATAGCGGCTGATGGTTTCGATCACGGACCGGTAATGCGGATGCAGATTTCCGAACACCACCGCTTTTTCGCGTTTGGTGACGCGGTGCGCCATGAGCACCGCCTCCGCGGCTGCGGTGGAGCCGTCATACATGGAAGCGTTAGCGACCTCCATACCCGTGAGCGCTGCGACCTGCGTCTGAAATTCGAAGAGATATTGCAGCGTGCCTTGCGCAATTTCCGGTTGATAGGGCGTATAGGCCGTCATAAATTCCGAGCGCTGAATAATATGATCGACCGTTGCAGGCACATGGTGCTTGTAAGCCCCGCAGCCGACAAAAAACGGCGCCGACCCGGCCGCGACATTGCGGGCCGCGAGCTGGCCAAGCATCCGCTCAACCGCCATCTCGCTCTTATGAGGCGGCAGCCCCTCAATCTCATCGATCAGAAAGTTTTTGGGAACGTCAGCAAAAAGAGCGTTGACATCGCTCACACCGATTTTGGCGAGCATCTGCCGGCGCTCTTCTGCTGTATGCGGAAGATATCGCATCAATCGACTGTCTCCAGATAATCTTTATAGGCCTCGGCCGACATAAGCATGTCGAGCTCGCGCGCATTGGTCATGCGTATCTTGACAAACCAGGCGGTTTCTTCAGGGTCTTGATTGACAAGCTCAGGATTGGCGACGATCGCCTCGTTAACCTCCACGACCTCGCCCGAGACCGGAGCATAGACCTCACTTGCGGCCTTGACGGACTCAACCACCGCCGCTTCCTGTCCTTTGGAGAGTGTCTTTCCGACTTCAGGCAGCTCGACAAAAACGATGTCGCCGAGCTTATCTTGGGCATAATCGGAAATCCCGATCGTGCCGATGTCGTTTTCAACGCGGATATATTCGTGATCGCTCGTATATCTGATGTCAGCCATTGGTTTTTCCTGACTTGGTCCTGCGAAAATAGTGATGGGGTACAAAAGGCATAGGCACAATTTCGGCCTGATGCGGTGTATTCCGAATCACAAGCTTGACGTTGATGCCGGGTTCCGCATAGGCGCGCTCAACATATCCCATTGCTATGGGGCCGCCAACGCTGGGTGCAAAAGAACCGCTCGTGACCTGTCCGACCGCTTTGTCGGCCTCGTCAACGATCGGGCAACCTTCACGCGCGGGTGCGCGGCCGGCGGGCTTTAGACCAACACGGCGACGCGGCGGTCCTTCCGCCAATTCCCGTTTGATACGCTCAGCCCCCGGAAAATTACCTTCTTCCAGACGGCGTTTTCCGATTGACCACATAAGATCGGCTTCGACCGGCGACGTGTTTTCGTCAATGTCATGCCCGTAAAGGCAAAGCCCTGCTTCCAACCGCAATGTATCGCGCGCGCCCAATCCGACCGGCATCACCTCCGGCCGATCAAGCAAGCGGCGTGCCAGATCTTCG
>CAZMAC010000332.1:0-4149 GCA_964564085.1 uncultured Hyphomicrobiaceae bacterium | reverse complement strand
GCTTCTTGCCTCCTTCTGTCCATTTGCATGACGCCCCGAGAGCATTAATTTGCTATAAAGAGAGTCGAGGGGTAAAGGATCAGGATATATGCTGGCTCAAAAAAGCACGCAACAGCGTTTCCCAGGCCGTTGGCCTGGCTTTCTTCCGGCTGCTATTCTCGTTCTTGGCACGCTACTTCTGCTTGGCTGCTCAATCAGCGGCGGCCGCAGTGTGAACGATGAACCGGGCGGGCCCGCGATCCAACCGGGTCCACAAAAAACTGGTGTTAAAGTTGCCTTTCTTCTGCCTTTGAGCGGCGGCAATTCTCAGAATGTGGCCAAAGCGCTGAAACAGGCTGGAGAACTGGCTCTGTTCGATTTCGATAACCCGAATGTGGAATTGGTGCCAAAGGATACACTCGGTACACCCGAGGGCGCCCGGAAAGCAGCCCAGGAGGCCGTCAACGAAGGCGCTGAACTTGTCATAGGTCCGCTTTTTGCCAATGAAGTCGCTGCCGCCGCACCCGAGGTAAAAAGCGCCAATATCCCGATGATCGCTTTTTCCAGCGACCGCAAGGTTGCCGGAAACGGTGTTTACCTGCTGAGCTTTCTTGCGGGCAGCGATGTGCCTCGCATCGTGTCTTTCGCGATTTCGCGCGGTAAGACCCGTTTTGCTGCCTTAGTGCCGCAGACCGAATATGGCCGCCTAGTCGAACAAAGCTTTCTTGCCGCGACGAACCAGCTCGGCGGACAAGTCGTCGCCGTGAAGAGCTACCCGCAAGACGCGAACGGCATGCTTGCACCCGTCCAGGAAATTGCCACGCTCGCTAAGAAAGGCGAAACACCGCAAATCGATGCGCTGTTTATCCCTGCCGCCGCAGATACGCTGCCGGCCCTCGCGCCACTTCTTCCCTATTCGGAAGTTGATACCAAGTCCGTGCAACTTCTTGGCTCAAGCGGTTGGGATTATCAGGGGCTCGGCAAGGAGCAGGCTCTCGTCGGGGCGTGGTTCCCCGCGCCTGATCCGAAAGGCTGGACTGATTTCACCAAGCGCTATGTTGAGACCTATGGCGATGTTCCGCCCCGGCTTGCCACGCTCTCTTACGACGCTGTGAGCTTGGCGATCTCGCTCTCCAACAATCCGGCCGGGTCGCGCTATAATCAGGAGACGCTAACACGTTCCAATGGTTTTGCCGGCGTCGACGGTCTGTTCCGGCTGCGCCCTGACGGGACCTCTGAGCGCGGATTCGCTGTTCTGGAAGTTCAGCGGTATGGCAATCAGGTGATCGAACCGGCACCTAATGGATTTACCTCAGCGCAATATTGATCTCGACCTCGCTGATTTCCTGAAGGCCGTTCAGCTCGGCGCTCATTTGCAGCATCATAATATATGAGCTGAGAGCCACCCGTCTCAAATGCGAAGGGGACGTGGATAAAGCCTTGTAGCTGTTTCAGAATTTCAGGCTGACTTTCAGGAGGCGCAAAAAAAAGCATGAAGCCTCCTCCGCCTGCTCCTAAAAGCTTCCCGCCAATTGCCCCGGCCTTGCGCGCCTTTTCGTAAACCTCATCGACAAATGCCGGAGCGATCCTCGCGGACAGGCCGCGTTTCAGTTTCCAGGTTTCGTGCAACAAGCGGCCAAACTCTGCGAGATCGGCGGCTCCAGTCAAAATGCGCTCACCTTCATCGACAAGCTCACGCATAGCATGAAGCTCGACCTGCTTTTTACCAATCGAGGCTATCTGTTCACCCGCGATATCGGTGGCATTACGGCTGACGCCCGTAAAAAACAACATCAAGTGCCTATGAAAATGTGTCAGCCGGTGCCTTTGGGCAATGACGGGCTCGACCGTAAAGCTGCCATCGCGCTCGATCAAAATTTTATTTAACCCGCCATGCGCAGTTGCGATCTGGTCCTGAATGCCGACATTTTCCGATAGCATCTCGCGCTCGACGTAGATTGCCTGATCGGCGAGATCCCGTTTGCAGATCATCTTGCCGAGCAATGCGTATGCGGCAAGCAACGTGCCATTGGTAAAACTCGAACTCGACCCCAATCCCGAACGTGCCGGCAGATCGGCATGATGATGGATTTCTACACCCTCATCGATCTCAAGCAACTCCAGCGCGGCCCGGATCACCGGATGGCGGATCTCGCGCCTGTCGTCGATCTTTTCGATCTCAGACCAAACGATCCGGCTCTTATGCTCGAAAAAGGGCGGCAGAAAACGGGCATTCAAATAGCAATATTTGTCGATCGTCGTTGACAGAACCGCCCCGCCATGCTCGCGGAACCAGGGCTCGTAATCCGTACCGCCGCCAAAAAACGATATACGAAAAGGAGTGCGGCTGATGATCATGAAGTAAGGTACCGTCGTTTGCCAAGCGCTTATCGGGTCGCATTATGACAGGCTATGCTTGCGTGACGGTAAAATCACTCCCTCGGACTTTATCGCGAATACTCGGAAAAAATTATTGAATAGGGCGAGGCTTCAGAGCCGTTTCCGCCTTTCTTACCACTGGAACCTGCGCGACTGGAAATCGCTCTTGCTTGCTGAAGGCAACGATAGTCATGCCAGCCACCATGCTCGCTGAAAAAAAAATTCAGTTCAGCCAGCAATCTCTGCCACATCAATCGTTCCTTAACTCTGACGGGATTATTTGAATGGATCGCAACGCGGCTCAGCGAGATCGCCGCAAAATCCGTCAGACAGGAATGACGACCTATGGGGTTCCTTTCCGCTTTCAATAAAAAGCCATCGGACGAGCGTCAGCAATCGATCGAAAAATTATCGTCCCTCATCGCAGGTTATATCGACCAGCTTGAAATGAAAGGCGGGTCGCTTGAGGAACGCTCTTTGACGCTTATCGCCCGCTCGCCTTCGACTGCGGTCGCAAGAGCTTTATCGCTGCAAGCACAAAGCCTTGAGCGGCAGCAAATGTCTATACGCCTGATTTTTGCACGGCTTGCACCATTCGAACTGCTGGCCGAGCTTGCAGCGGCGCTGAATCTGACCGGGCCGCGCGACAGCAAGGCAGGGTCAATTCGCCAGATCCGGACACCGGGTCTGCTTCACGCACACGAGCAACTGGTGCTCGGGTCATCATGCTGCTGGACTGGCGATATGATGCGGCGCCATGAAGACAACAGAAACGGCCTCGACTTATGGGAGCAGGACGCTCCCAGTTCTGCCCGGCTTGCCGAGCTTGCTTTCAGCGCCATTTGGACGGTTGCGAAACCGGTTCCAGCTCGGATTTTATCGGCAACCGACCGTCATAACGCCAAGCGCACCTCGATGACGCCAGCAATGGCCGCTGCCGGTCTGGCCTCTGAAGCCATTGTGCGCCAAACCTCGGGAACCCCGGTGACACGGCACTAGAGCAACGCGTAATCGGTTCGGCTCAACCTTCAGCGTTCCAAGTCTGAACCACAGAAATACGGCCTTTTCGAATTCTTGCTGTGGTCTGGGGCCCCTTCGTGTCTTGACAAGTCTTTCCTGCTGCGAGGAAAACTGTCCTCATGAAAGTTATTATTTGCGGAGCAGGCAGGGTCGGCTATTCCATCGCGCGTCATCTGGCGATGGAAGGCATGCATGTCACCGTCGTCGACAGTTCGCCTGAGCAGGCCAGACGAGCGGATGAGACTGATGACATTCGCGGGATTATCGGTCACGCATCCCATCCGGAAGTGCTGGAGAGGGCCGGCGCACGCGATGCCGACATGCTGATTGCGGTAACACGGGTAGACGAGGTGAATATGGTCGCCTGTCAGGTTGCCTATTCCCTGTTTAAAATTCCGCGCCGAGTGGCACGGCTCCGCCATCCTGGTTACCTCGCTCCGATTTGGAAAGGGCTTTATGCAAACGATCAGCTTCCGATCGATGTGATCATCACTCCCGAAATCGAGGTTGCAAACGGGATCTTACGGCGACTGAAAACGCCCGGTGCGTTTGACTCTTTTGCGATGGCGGATGGCCGGGTCCAGCTTCTTGGCATTACCTGCTCGTCCCAAACCTGTAATGTGATCGGCAAGCGCATGAGTGATTTAGCCGATTTCCTGCCTCATGTCGTACCGATCGCAATCATTCGCGCCGGAACCCCTTTCTTGCCAAGCCCGGAAGACCGAATTCAGGAAAATGACTCTCTCTATGTCATTACGCTGCCTGACAAAG
>CAZMAC010000331.1:0-4158 GCA_964564085.1 uncultured Hyphomicrobiaceae bacterium | reverse complement strand
CTTGCGGCTTTCCGGGGCGACAGAAAAGGAACCGTCACAAAGGTTTTGGTGCTGCCCGCGCCGTCTCGCAAAACTTGGCATTAGACGGAATGCCAAACCGGCGCCATCAGCCGAAAAACTAAGGGTTGGAGCTCTTATTGGCCGCGCGCCCATATTTTCGGACCATCGAAGCAAAGCCGGCGCGGATCAGTTTTTCGAGAATGGCGAGATCGACATCGGCGAGCTTATTGATATAGAGACAGCAAACCCCGGTTTTAAATTTGCCGAGCTTTTCCAAAAGCTCCTCATGGCCGGAGAGGCTGGGCATGACATAGACGACGAGGTTTTTCTTGCGCGGCGAGAACCCCGTCATGAGAGAAAAGCCTGAATGGCCGCTGTCATAGGTGTAGTGATACTCGCCATAGCCGACGATGCTCGGTCCCCACATGACCGGCTTAAAATCCGTAACGCGCGCCATGATTTCAGCAAGGATGATTGCATCCTGCCTGCGCCGGTCCGGCTCAACGTTTGCAAGAAAGGTCTCGACACTCGCGCTAGTCGGGACTGTTTTTTGTTCGGACACGGCTTCCTCCGCCGTCAAAGTGAATATTCGCGCTGGCTTATTGATCGATCCTACTAAAATCCCTACAAACACGGGGGATCAAATCGCGATAAGCAAGTTGGAAGAGGTATGACTTCATGACATCCAAACCGAGCATACAGCAAGCCCTGATCTACGCCATGGTGACGATGTCGGCTGTAGACCGTATCATTTCCGATCAGGAGCTGGGTAAAATCGGGAATATCGTCAACCAGCTTCCGGTCTTTGCCTCGTTTGACCCTGAGGATTTGGTGAAGACCGCCGAGGCCTGCGGGAATATTTTGAGCGAAGATGACGGTCTGGATCAGATCCTGGGCATTATCGCGGGGGCTTTGCCGGAAAGGCTCTATGAGACCGCTTATGCGCTTGCCGTGGACGTCGCAGCCGTCGACCGGATCGTCAGGAATGAGGAAATCCGCTTTCTTGAGATGCTCCGCGACAAGCTGGGGCTCGACAAGCTGACAATCGCCGCGATTGAGCGCGGTGCGCGGGCAAGGCATCAGATTGCATAATGTGACCGCGGAGCGATGCAGGCTAAGCCTGGTCACGCAAAGCTGCGCTAATAAATCGCCAGCGGGAAATATCTCAGCAACAGCTCTTCCAGTCGGCCGGATGCGCGGATGCGGGCGAGCGCGTAATTGAGCACCTCTTTTAGACGGATATCGCCCTTTTCAACGGCGATCCCGACGCCCTCGCCGAAATATTTGGCTTCCAGAAATCCACGGCCACGGAACTGACAGCAACCTTCCGATTCCGAGCCGTTGATCCAGAACATCAGGCTGATTGCGTCGCCAAAAAGAAGTTCGATCTCTTGCGCTTTGAGCGCCTGCCGCGCTGCCTCGTCAGTCTCGAATGAGACGATCTCAGACTCCGAGAAGAAGTGCTTGAGATAGGCTTCATGCGCGGTATTTGTCACGACGCCGATTTTGACGCCGTCCAAATCTTCCGGCGTCACATTCTCGATTTTGCTGTCATTGCGGACCACAAATTTCGCCGGTGTTGCATAATAGCTATCGGTAAAATCGGCTTGCGCGATGGTTTGCGGCGTAATCGCAAGAGATGCCATCACGGCATCGGCTTCATCTTCTTTCAGGGACGGCAGAAGCCGCGACCAGCCGACCGCACTGATATCGCAGGTAATATTGAGCTCCCGGCAGATCGCACGGGCAAGATCGACATTGAACCCTGTCAGCGTGCCGTCTTCATCACGATAATTGAAGGGTGGATAGTCGGTTTCGGTCACGAAGCGCAGCACAACAAGCCAGGACCAATCCGGCTTCGGTCCGATCGTCTCATCGCGCCATTGCGATGGTGCCGGCGTGCTGTCCTGCGCGTTTGACTGCCCCGACGCCATGAGGCACAGCGCGTATGTAAAGCAGAAAATCCAGGCAAAACGCAGGGCCAGAGGCCGCAAGCCGCTATTCAATCCAATCATCATTCCGCTTCGCCATATTTCGCTCTTTGCGTAAGCAGTCGTCTGTATTTTGGCGGCGCATAAGCGTCAATACAATCACCATTGATTGTTTTAAAAGGTTTTCCGGCGTCCAGCATGAATGCTCCAGTATTGCGTCACCGGCCGGGCAGCGGTTTCGATTCGACCGAAACGGCGAGCCAACAGGCCGCATTTTTGCCTCGCGAGCGCCTTCGTGGCAAGCCCAGATCCGCTGCCCCGGCTGACGGCGAGCCCATTAGCGAAGATCAGCTTTTGGCGCATGCGGGCGTTCCCGTTTCTAGACTTCATCGGGTTCGCTCGCTTGCCGAGCGTTGGGGCGTCTCCTTAAGAGAAGCGGCCCTGTCAATCGGAGCGCTCCGCCATCAAAATTACGCGCGAGCCGTGGCTGCCGCTCACGGTCTTGCGCCGCAGCAGGTGCGAGAGACGATCGCTTTGCGCCGGGTCAGTCCTGCTCCGGAGCCGCATCGGCTGCTGGAAGGTCGCCAGCCAACGCCTTTGGAAACGCCGCGCGGCGGCATTGCGGTCAACGCCGATGCGGTATCGCCCCAGGCGCTAACTCAGCTTATTCATGCGCTTGGACCGGCGCGCCAGCGTCTTAATGTCGTTTCACGTTCCACCCTGAACGACGCAATCATCAAAACCTACGCCCCGCATCTAGCGCTCCGCGCGGCGGACGGCTTGTTGCAGCGCAATCCAAGATTCAGCGCTGCGATCGGCTTGATCAAATGGCAGAGTCTTGCGCTCTTGATTGCCTTGGGATTGTTCTTCGGCGCCGCAATCTTCACGCCTCGCGAGGCCATGGTTGTCTACTGCGCCGTGCTTTCAATCATGTTTTTCATAACCATTTCGATGCGCGTGGCAGCCGCAGCCTATGTCTTTTATTACAAGACCTTTCGGCCTCATCGCCCCTTTCGTCGCCTGCGCGACCACGAATTGCCGCGTTACACCGTTCTGGTGGCCCTGTTCAAAGAAACGCGCATTCTCCAGCATCTTGCCGCCAGCCTTCGCGCGCTGAACTACCCGGCAGCCAAGCTTGACATCAAGCTCATTCTCGAAGAGGTCGATCAAGATACGATTGCGGCCGTACAGGCGCTCAAACTGCCGCCGCATTTCGATATTGTCATCGTGCCGGATGGCCACCCACGAACCAAGCCCCGCGCTCTCAACTACGCGTTACAATTTGCAACCGGCGACTATCTCGTCATCTATGACGCGGAAGACCGGCCCGATCCCAATCAGCTTCGCAAGGCCGCGGCGCAATTCAGCAAAGCCTCCAAAAACGTTGTCTGTCTGCAGGGAAAGCTGACCTTCGACAACGCCTCTGAGAACTGGCTCGCAAAACAGTTCACGATTGAATATGCCTCGCTCTTCGGCGGAATTCTGCCGATGCTCGACAAAGTGCGTCTGCCTATCCCGCTCGGCGGAACGTCCAATCATTTCCGCACCACGATTTTGCGCAAGCTGGGAGGGTGGGATGCGTATAATGTGACGGAAGATGCAGATCTGGGTATGCGGATTTATCGTGCCGGTCTTCGGGCGGAGGTGTTGGACTCTCCGACATATGAGGAAGCGGCCTGCCATCCGGGCAATTGGTTGCGCCAGCGCACGCGGTGGCTCAAGGGCTGGATGCAGACTTATTGCGTGCATATGCGCCAGCCATTCCGTCTTTTGAGAGAGCTCGGCCTGCCCGGATTCTTGGCCTTTCAGGGGCATTTTGCCGGGATTATCATTGCCGCGCTGGTCCATCCCATTTCTTATGTCGTCATCATTCACGATGCCTTGTCAGGCGTACTTTTTGATCGTCCCGAAACTGTATTAGGACAGCACATTCTGACAATCGCGTTATTCAATCTGATTGCCGGTTATGCCGCCTCGCTCATGCTTGGCTTTTTCGTCTTGCAGAGCCGAGGCGTACGCAAGCTCATACCGCAGCTTGTGTTTATTCCGTTCTATTGGCTTCTCATTTCGGCGGCCGCTTATCGCGCACTCTATCAGCTTTTTACCGCGCCTCATTTTTGGGAGAAGACTGAGCATGGCGTGACGCGGATCAAACGCTAGTGCAACGCGCGTCCAATTGGACGCGGACAGTTGCACTAACCACATAAAATAGATCAACTTTTCTGCG
>CAZMAC010000330.1:0-4190 GCA_964564085.1 uncultured Hyphomicrobiaceae bacterium | reverse complement strand
GTTAATGTCAGCCGCCTTTAACTTGGAAATGAAATATGATGCGGCCGTCGCTTCCGGGTAGAGAAACATCCTGCGGCGTTATGAAAACGAGCCAAGTTTTCGTAATACGCTCAAGGATGCACTGCGGCCGCTATTGGATCGTGAGAGGCGCCGACGGCATTCCTTTTGCGACGATTTTGCCGTCTTGCAAGATTACCATACGATCACAGATGTCTGCCAAGGGATAAAACCGCTCAGTTGTAAGCAGAATAGACGTTCTATTTTCTGTGACGCGGGTCAAAAGGCTGGCGATGTCGAAATAGGTTTCGTGGCTATCGATATCGAGATTGTCAATCACAAGAAGCGATGGCTCGCTGACGAGTGCGATGGCAATTGCAAGCCTGATTTTTTGGCTCACGTGAAGCGCATCAACTTCATAATCGACGAACTCTCCCAAACCAACAAAATCAAGAAGATTTCGTGCTTCTCGAGCATCAGCAAGATTGCCCCTTCTTGGGAAAATTGGCTTATGCAGCGTTGTTCCCAATAGAAGGAGATTGTCGAGAACGGTAATTTCCGTAAGAAGACTACCGGTAGGCAGAACGCGCGCAATACCACCTGCACCCCTAAGTTTGGTGAACGGGCTTTTTAACTTTCTGCCTTTTAAAGAGATCTCGCCGGATGTGGGTAATAACTCCCCACATAAAAGTCCCGCAAGAACAGATTTACCTGCACCTGTCTTGCCAACAATTCCGATGATCTCGCTACTGCGGATTTTCAATGAAAGATTATCGATGACGAAACTCGCGCCAAAGGCTTTTGCAAGTGATTTAATTTCAAGCAACGCGCTTATTTCGGGAGAGCGATGAGTATTCTCATCAATATACGCTAACGCCATTGGTCTGCCCCCCAGGCCAAATTTACCTAATCCGCTGAAATAGACGCTCATGCCCTAGGAGGCCAATATGTCTTTCTTGAGGCAGTTAGTGAATATAGCTAAGAGGAAACACTGTTCTACTATCGTAAAAAAATACGTTTACGATATTAAGTGAACAAATGATTTTCATTTTTTAAAAAAATATGACAGTTTTATTTGAATATTAGCACTTCAGGATAACCTATTGAAAATTCGTGTGTTTATAAAAGAAAATATCGCATTTTGAATATCATATGTAAGGCGCTTTATCTATAGGGATGGATGCTATCGTGCTGACGATTTGAAGAAATTAGGTATTAATACTTATACTTGAGATATACTTTAAATCGCCATTGTATTTTTTTTGACAACTAATTAGGTTGTGAGCGTCCAAGAGCACGTTAAAGTTGTATTTGTAATGAACTGAATAATTGAAACTTAATATTATATCCCTATTTCACATATTGGCTGGAAAATCGACACGAGGCAAAGACACTCTCGTCGGTAACGTTCCTATACAGAGCCTTGCAACATAAGCCGGATTACGAATATTTCAGGCGAGAATCATCTCACTTCATATCTCGTAGATTACCCAATATTTGCCGGGAACCGGTTTTCACTTTTATTGATTGTGCTTCAGAGTTCTCCAGAATTTGAAGTCTGCTGAAAAGGCGAGTTCTGAATTGAGAAAGTGAGCCATTCATTCTCCAAGACATTGGAGAGAGTTTTTACGCACTCAAACGAATTTCGCGAGGAAGAAAATCTCTATTCGTCGTCTGAGAATATTGCTGGGAGATCAGCTCAGTCACCAGCTTAGCAGCCTTAAAGGCACAGATCCCAAACATGACCTTATTCTTATGGCGGAGGTACAAGATGAAGCAACGTACGTCCCTCATCATAAAAAGAAAATCGCCTTTCTATTCTCTGCGATGCGCCATTTCGCGGAAGAGCTGAAGGGCTCTGGATGGCGTGTCGATTACCGTAAGCTTGAGGACAAGGATAATCGCGGCAGTTTCACCGGCGAATTGGAACGGGCAATAAAGAAGTATAAGCCGCAGCGTATCGTCGTCACCGAGCCCAGCGAATGGCGCGTCCTGCAGGCGGTGGAAAGCTGGGAAGATAAGTTCAGCCTGCCGGTCGAAATTCGTGAAGACACACGTTTTTTGTCCAGTATTGGTGAATTTAAAGAGTGGGCTAAGGGCCGCAAGCAGCTCCGAATGGAGTATTTCTATCGCGAGATGCGCCGTAAAACCGGGCTTTTAATGAATGGCGACAAACCGGAAGGTGAGCGCTGGAATTTCGATGCGGAAAACCGGAAGCCCGCAAAGTCCGATCTTTTCATGCCGAGCCCTAAACGCTTCGATCCTGATCGGACAACCAAACAGGTGCTCAAGCTCGTCGGTAAGAGATTTGGTGGCCATTTCGGCGATTTAGAGCCTTTCTGGTTCGCCGTCACACGCAAGGACGCCGAGGCGGCTCTTGACCATTTCATCAAAGACGCTCTTCCCTCATTCGGCGATTTTCAGGATGCAATGCTTATCGATGAGCGCTTCCTGTTTCATTCGGTCACGTCGCTCTACCTTAATTGCGGCCTGCTCGATCCACTCGATATCTGCCGCCGCGTCGAAAAGGCCTATAAAAAGGGAAGCGTTCCGCTGAATGCCGCCGAAGGCTTCATCCGCCAGATTATCGGCTGGCGCGAATATGTCCGCGGCATTTACTGGCTGAAAATGCCCGGTTATGTGGAAGAGAATTTCTTCGGCCATGACCGTCCTGTGCCGGATTTTTACTGGACCGGCGAGACGGATATGGCCTGCCTTCGTGCCGCTATTACACAGACCAAGGAAGAGGCCTATGCCCATCATATCCAACGCCTCATGGTGACAGGCAATTTTGCTATGCTGGCAGGCGTCGATCCGCGTGCGTTACATGAATGGTATTTGATCGTCTATGCGGACGCCTATGAGTGGGTCGAGCTGCCGAATACGCTCGGCATGAGCCAGTTTGGCGATGGCGGGCTTCTCGCTTCAAAACCTTATGCGGCAAGCGGGGCCTACATCAATCGCATGTCGGACTATTGCAAGAGCTGTGCCTACGATGTGAAGCAGCGCACCGGGGAAAAAGCCTGCCCGTTCAATGCGCTATATTGGGATTTCCTCACACGCAACCGGAAAAAACTTGGCGATAATCGGCGCATGGGACCGATCTACCGGACCTATGATAAGTTCGATGCTGATGAAAAACGCCGTATTACAATTAGCGCGAAAACGTTCAAGAAGACGCTTAAAGCCTCTGGTAACTGGCCTTAATAAGGATGCTTACTGACCCGGCGCGGGCGCTTTTCTTCGTTTTTCGCTTTCGCTAATCGGCGCTCGTTCAGTCAGCTGAAAACCGGCATCGGGCGAAAGTCTCGCAAAGATCAGCGCGGACATCCCGCCGACGGCGCTTACAATTAGAAAGGCCGCGGTAAAGTCTCCGATCATAATCGTATTATCGCCGCGCAAGATTTGTTGGCCCTCCAGAGCTAAAGCAGCAACAGCGACGCCCACCGACAGGGAAAGCTGATGTGCGGCGCTGGAAAAGCTCGTTGCCTGGCTCATATCGGCCTGCGAAATATCAGCGAAGGCGAGCGAATTGATTGCGGTGAATTGCAGCGACCGGAAGAAACCGCCAATGAACAGAACCGCAAGCATGATCGTCGGAGGTGTGGCAGGTGTGAAAAATGCATAGATTGCAACAAAAGCTGAACCGATAAGCGCATTTGCGACGAGCACCCTGCGGAATCCAAGTTGTCCAAGGATCGGCCCTGCTGTGAATTTCATCACAACCGCACCGACTGCGGTGACAAAAGTCAGCATTCCGGACTCAAAGGCAGTCATCCCGAAGCCGATTTGAAATAGTAAAGGCAGCAGAAACGTCGTCGCACCGATGCCGATACGGAAAGCGGAACCGCCAAAAACACTTGCCCTAAAGGTCGGTATTTTCGCAAGATCGAGCCTGAGAATAGGACGTGCTATCTGTCCCGCATGGTGCACATAGAGCCAGGAAAAGGTCGCCCCGACTATAATCAGCAGGATGACCAGCCAAAGTGGAACCAGTTCCTGGCCAAGCACGGTTAAACCGAACATCATGCCCGAGAGCCCGATCCCTAGCAGCATAAAACCGCGCATATCGAGCGGCGGTGTTTCGCGCTCGCGGATATCGCTAATGTAGCGCGTGACCAGAATAATACCGAGCAAACCGATCGGAATGTTGATAAAGAAAATCCAGCGCCAGCTGAAATATGTGGTGATGA
>CAZMAC010000329.1:0-4193 GCA_964564085.1 uncultured Hyphomicrobiaceae bacterium | reverse complement strand
GCGCTCAAGCGCATCGAGATCGAGGATCAGGCACGGTGTCTGGATCTCGCTTTTGTTCATGCCAATAGCGGCCGGCACATCGTAGCCCACGTCCAGTTCTTCAGGTTTCATATGGATGTTCATACTCTCTCTCCCTTTCAGCCATGTATCCAGGGCAGCTTGTCCAGATCGACATTGCCGCCGGTAATGATGACGCCAACGCGCTTTCCGGCGAAAATCTCCTTATTCTTCAGGATGGCTGCCAGCGGCACGGCGCAGCTTGCCTCGATCACGATCTTCATCCGCTGCCAGGTCAGCTTCATGGCGTCGATAATCTCTTCCTCTGTGGCCGTCAGAATGTCGGTCACGTAATTTGAGACGAAGTGCCAGGTATACTCTTTGAGCGGTACTTTCAGGCCGTCAGCGACGGTTTGCGGCGCGTCATCAGCGATAATATACCCTGCCTGGAAGCTGCGCGCTGCATCATCGGCATTTTTGGGCTCGGCTGCGTAGATTTTTATGTCCGGCGCAAGCTTTGACAATGTCAGGCAGGTGCCCGAGACCATTCCGCCGCCTCCAATCGGGGCGATGACCGTATCCAGACTTTCGACCTGGCTCATGAGTTCTTTCGAACACGTCCCCTGGCCTGCAATCACGCGCGGGTCGTTATAAGGATGAACGAATTCGGCGCCGGTTTCCGCCTGCACTTCTGCGAAAACGGCTTCGCGCGAACTCGTAGACGGTTCGCATTCCGCAATTATCCCGCCATAGCCGCGTACGGCGGCCTTCTTCGCTTCCGGGGCGCTATGAGGCATGACGACATAACACGGGATGCCCCGGCAACCTGCGGCATAGCTCAGCGACAGCGCGTGATTACCGGAGGAATGTGTTGCCACGCCTTTTTCCGCCTGGCTTTCGGAAAGACCGAATACGGCGTTCGTTGCGCCGCGAACCTTAAACGCACCGGCCTTCTGAAAGTTCTCGCATTTGAAAAAAAGCTCCGCGCCGGTCAAACTGTTGAAATAGCTCGATGTCATAACCGGCGTGCGGTGGATGTAGGGCGCAATTCGATCGTGAGCCGTGAGCATGTCGTCATAGGTTGGGATTTGCATGTTCCCGGCGTTCATATGTCCCTCCTTCAGGCTGCGCTCTGTAGTGCGGGCCGTGCGGTCTTGCGATAATAGTCCTGGGCAGCGCGCGTACCAGAGCCGAGTTCAACAGGATAGCCGAGATCGGCCATCGCCATTTCGACGGTCGCAATACCGGACAACGCCATTACATCGGTCAGCGATCCCAAATGGCCGATCCGGAAGGCTTTCCCTGCCACTTGCCCCAGACCGATGCCAAAGGAAACATCATAAGTTTCAAAGATGTGATTGGTCAGCTTATCACTATTGAACCCTTCAGGCACGTAAATCGCGCTGACTGTATCGGAATAAAGATCGGGCGTTTTTGCGCAGAGCTTCAGTCCCCAGCCCTGGACCGCTGCGCGCACACCTTCCGCGATACGGTGGTGGCGGGCGAAAACATTGTCCAGGCCTTCGTCAAACAGCATTGTCAGGCTCTCGCGCAGCGCATACATGAGCTGTAAAGGTGGCGTATAGGGAAAGCCTCCTTTCGCATTGGCGTTCGCCATGTCGCGAAAATCGAAAAACGTCCGCGGGCATTTGGCGTTTTCGCAGGCTTCCAACGCTTTTTGACTGACCCCGACAATCGCCATGCCGGTATTCAGCATAAAGCCTTTTTGCGAACCCGAGACCGCCAGATCCACGCCCCACTCGTCCATGCGGAAATCGATCGATGCAAGCGAGGACACGCAATCGACATAGAGCATGGCCGGGTGGCCTGCCGTGTCCATTGCGCGGCGCACGGCGGCGACATCTGAACAAACACCCGTTGCCGTCTCATTATGCGTCACCAGGACGGCCTTGATTTCTTGGTTTCGATCTGCCGCCAGACGCTCGCCGTAAAGATCGGCCGGGACGCCGCTTCCCCATTCGCAATCGACAATTTCGACTTCGAGTTTATGACGCTGGCAAAGATCAATCCACCTGTCGGAAAAGCTGCCGATGCGGGCGGCCAGAACCTTGTCTCCAGGGCTCAAGGTGTTGACCATCGCCGCTTCCCAGCCGCCTGTTCCGGATGCAGGGAATATGATGACCTGACCGGATGTCGTTTTGAACACCCTCTTTAGATCAGCCAATAATGGCGAGAGCAGCTCGACAAAGTCAGGCGCGCGGTGATCCATCGTCTGGATACTCATCGCAAAGCGTAGGCGATCGGGAATATTGGTCGGCCCTGGAATAAAAACCGGGTTCTGTCGACTCATGGCGCATCCTCCATAATTTTTTAGCCTTATAGCACGATTAAGCGATCACCGCAGAGTTGTCAATTTTTCTGGAAAATTTTTTTATTTTCTTGAAGAAATAGATTTTATAACTTTAAAACAGATAGATATAATTTCCAAAAAAATATAAAAATTATCTGGATAAAATTTTTTTTGAAGCTATGATCGACGCAAAGTGCTTCGAAACCAGATAAACGGGAGCAGGTTATGGATCAGATTGCCCCGAAGCGATCCCGCGGGCGGCCTCGCAAGCAGGTCTCCGAGCCCGATACGGGCACCGTTCAGGCGCTAGACCGGGGATTGCAGCTCCTCAGCCTGCTGGCGAAGGAACACCGGATCACGCTGACGGATCTCGCCATGCGCGCCGGTATGCCGCCGTCATCAGCACACAGGCTGTTGATGACCTTGCAAAGCCACGGCTTCGCCGAGTTTGACGAGAACACGCAAGACTGGATGATCGGCGTCGAAGCCTTTCGGGTCGGGTCAGGTTTTCTCAATCGGATCAATCTGGTCGAGGTCAGCCGCAAGATCATGCACCGACTGATGAACGAAACGGGCGAAACCGCCAATCTTGCGATCGCCGACCGTGGCGATGTCGTGTTCATCGGGCAGGTCGAAACCCAAAATCCGATCCGCGCCTTCTTTCGTCCTGGGACGCGCAATTACATGCATGCATCCGGTGCAGGCAAGGCGCTGTTGGCGGAGCTTTCTCAGGATGAGCTAGAAAAGCTATTGCAGAAGAAAGGTTTGCCCGAATTCACGCCCACGACATTGACCAAGCCGGAATTGCTATTTGCCGATCTTGAGAAAACGCGAGAGCGCGGCTGGTCCGTCGACGATGAGGAACGCTTTTCCGGTATGCGATGCGTTGCGGCGCCGGTTTTCAATGCGCATGGAGAGGCGATTGCGGCGATTTCGGTCTCCGGGCCGACTGTGCGGTTTTCCGAGCGCGACATTGTCGTGTTCAGCACCGCGGTCCGGCGCGCGGCAGTGGAATTGACCCAGAAGATTGGCGGTACGCCTCCGGCTGACGACCGGCCGCTCAATTATGAGAATTGGGAGCTTAGATCAGTGAAGGCCGGTTGATTAACATGGAAAACCGTTCAGCTTCTTTTTTAAAAAAGCTTTCCGCCATCCGGTACAGGCAGGGTCGGGGCAATCAGGACGACGGCGCCATTCTCGTCAGGAAAGCCAAGGGTCAGAACTTCCGACATAAATTTCCCGATTTGGCGTGGGGGAAAATTGACGACAGCGGCAACCTGTTTACCTATGAGCATTTCAGGATCGTAATGCTGCGTGATTTGCGCTGAGCTTTTCCTGATACCGATCTCAGGGCCGAAATCGATCCAGAGCTTGATCGCCGGTTTGCGCGCTTCGGGGATCGGTTCCGCTTCGACAATCGTGCCTGCACGGATGTCGACCGCCTCGAAATCGGCATAGCTGATCAAGTTTTGCGGGCTCGTTTCTGTCATTGAGCATGCTTTTACATTGCAGGCGCTGATCCGGGCTCGGCACTGCCATTTGTCTGTCCGGGCGTGGTTGTCGATGTCGCGGGGCCGGCTGGTTCATCTTCTGTTTGCGGATCCGCCTTAGCGCGTCTTCTTCCCCTTTGCAAGAGATTGGCGCAGAAACGGGAAGCGGCGGTGTTAAAATCGTCAATGCGTTGCATCGTCCGCTCGCCGCGGCGCAGACGGCTGTCAAGCGAGGCCATGGTTCGGGCGAGACCCGGATCATCGTCTTCAAGCCAGATATCGAAGACACGGCCATAAAGCGCCATCAGTCCGGGAACGCGCAAAACGCCACGCGAGCCCTCCGCATCGACGCCTGCAGCGGCCAGCATCCAATAAAGCGATCTGGCAGCGACGCC
>CAZMAC010000328.1:1713-4194 GCA_964564085.1 uncultured Hyphomicrobiaceae bacterium | reverse complement strand
CCGGTGCAAAGCAAAAAATAGAGCAGGATGTCGACTCTGATTAAACGCATCCTGCGCTAATGCCTATCGGAGTCCGGTACTCAGAACATCATTTGCAATCAGATGTTCCAGTTCTTCCTCGCCGATCCCTATCTCACGCATGATCTCCCGGCTATGCTCGCCAAACTTGGGAATGTCCTTTCTCACCGCCGGCCGCCAATGATCAATTGCGACGGGAAGCGCAGGCGTCTGCATTCGCTCACCCTCAGGCGATGTGACATCGAGCAACCCGCCGGACGCCAGCAGATGATCATCCTCAAACAGATCTTCCGGCTTGCGGATCGGCGCAAAGGGAAGTCCCAGCCTTTCGCATTTCGCCATCAGCGCCTGGCTTGACATTTCGCCGAACAAAGTGCGCAGCTTCGGCAGAAACTGCGCGCGCGCATGGCAGCGTTGCGGATTGGTGGCGAGCGCCGGATCGCTGGCAAAATCGCTCAGCCCGAAATCGGCACAAAAACGCTGCCATTGCGTATCGGAGACGACACCGACGAAAACCTGCTTGCCGTCGTTGCAATCGAACACATCATAGACGGCCCAGGCCGCGAGCCGCGCCGGCATGGGGCTTGCGGGGGTGCCGGTCACGGCGTATTGCGCCATATGCTGGGCGCAGAGAAAGACGCAATTTTCAAAGAGGGACGAAACGACTTGCGTTCCTTCATTGGTCCGATCGCGTGTCCGCAGCGCAGCCAGAATACCGATCACGCCGAACATTCCGCCCATAATATCATTGACCGAGGCCCCGGCGCGCAAAGGACGTCCGGGCGGGCCGGTCATATAGGCCAAGCCGCCCATCATTTGCACCACCTCGTCGAGCGCCGTGCGGTGCTCATAAGGGCCGGATAAAAATCCCTTGGCGGAATAATAAATTAGCTTCGGATTGGTTTCTTTGAGTGTCTCATACCCAAACCCCAGCTTGTCAAGCCCGCCCGGGCGGAAGTTCTCAATCAGAATATCGGCGCGGTCAATCAAGCGCCGCGCGACGGCATAGCCGTGCTCATCCTTGATGTTTAGCGCCAGGGAGCGCTTATTCCGGTTATAGGTTGGAAAGAATCCCGCGCCGGACCCGGTCAGCGCCCGTGTTTTATCGCCGTCCGGCAGAGGCTCGATCTTTATGACGTCGGCGCCGAGATCGGCCAGGATAAGCCCGCAAGTCGGCCCCATGACCATATGGCTGAATTCGACGACGCGGACACCGGCAAGGGGGAGGGGCTTGGCACCGTCCTTTGTGGCGGAAGCGGGTTGGTCGGGCATTGAGCGCTCTCCCTGACGGACGAGGCCAAAGGCTGTTTTTGCAGCTTCGCCTTGCTGTCTGTCAATCTTATGTTATTTTAGAACTTCGTTTTGTACAATAGAATACAGAGCCGTCGCCGCGCAATGTTTGGTTTGGTGCCGGACAGGGAAACAATGATTTGATTGTCGCGGTTCTGTTCGAATCTTTCAGATTGGATGGCTTGTTTTGATATCGGACTGCTCCGGTTCAAAACCGGCATGATCGAGGGCTTCGAGCCTGGAAAGCACAACGGATCGGATGCGGGAGATGGACAAGATGGACATTCTTATCAGCGAAGTCGGGCCACGCGATGGTTTGCAAATGGCGCGTTCGGTCATGCCGACCGATGCCAAGAAACGCTGGATTGCCGCCGCGGTCGAGGCCGGACTTCGCGAGATCGAGGTCTGTTCCTTCGTGCCGCCGAAACTGGTTCCGGCGATGGCGGACGCCGGCGAGATTACGCGCTACGCCCGCAGCTTTTCCGAGCTGACGGTTGCCGTGCTTGCCCCCAATATAAGGGGCGCCAAAAATGCGATTGAAGCGGGTGCGCAAAAGATCACCGTTCCGGTTTCCGTCAGTGCAACGCACAACAAAACCAATCTCAACCGGACGCCGGAGCAAAGCATCGCCGAGATTGCAGAGATCTGCCGTCTGTGTGCTGATCTGCCTTCTGAGCACCGGCCTATCATCGAAGGCGGGTTGTCGACCGTTTGGGGCTGCACGATGGAGGGCAGGGTGAAGGAGAGCGACGTCCTGCGCCTATCCGCCGCCCTCGTTGAAGCGGGCGTCGATGAGGTCGGGCTTGCCGATACGACCGGCATGGCCGATCCAGCAGGAATTAAGCGGGTGTTCAAAGCCGTCAGGGCTGAAATCGGCGAGGAAAGATTAGCCGGTGCGCATCTTCACAATACGCGCGGGTTAGGGCTCGCCAATGCGCTGGCCGCTCTCGAGGTCGGCGTGACAACCTTCGACAGCTCGCTGGCCGGGCTTGGCGGGTGTCCATTCGCGCCCGGCGCATCGGGCAATATCGTCACCGAAGACCTTGTCTATATGTTCACCGAGATGGGTCTCAAGACCGGCATCAATCTGGAAAAACTGATTGCGATCCGGAAGATCTTGAGCGAAACGATTCCGGATGAGCCGCTTTACGGATTCATCGCCGAAGTCGGCGC
>CAZMAC010000328.1:0-1613 GCA_964564085.1 uncultured Hyphomicrobiaceae bacterium | reverse complement strand
GCTACAATTTTGGCGTTTGGCGTATCGGCCATACCGTCAAAAGCTGAGGAAGCAAATTACATTCTTGCAACCGCATCGACAGGCGGAACTTATTATCCGGTTGGCGTCGCGCTATCGACGCTGGTGAAGGTCAAGCTTCAACCGAAACAGAAAATCGGCATGTCGGCGATCAACTCGGCAGGGTCGGGCGAAAATGTCCGTCTGCTGCGTGAGAACGAGGCCCAGTTCGCCATTCTGCAAGGCCTATACGGCTACTATGCTTCAAAAGGGACCGGACCGCTGAAAGAAGACGGTGCTCAAAAAGAGCTCCGGTCTGTTTCCATGCTTTGGCAGAATGTGGAGCACTTCATCGTCGCAGCCGATGCCGCAAAGACCGGTACCGTGGAGGATTTTGTCAGTCTGAAAGGGTCAAGCATGGCGCTTGGCAAGCAGAATTCCGGGACAATCGGCTCGAACCAAGCTTTGCTTGAAGGCCTCGGGATCGATATCGAAAAGGATTATTCGCTCGTCCATGCCGGATATGGACCATCCGCGGAAGCGCTTCAAAACGGTCAGGTCAAGGGCATTTCCACGCCCGCCGGCGCACCGGTCGGCGCCGTCAGTCAGCTGATGGCATCCGCTGGCGAGAGCGTCAAGATTCTGGATTTTACCGACGAACAGCTTAAGACAGCCGATGGCGGCCGCGATCTGTGGACCCGGTACGAAATACCGGCTGGCACCTATCCGGGCCAGAAGGAGGTTGTGAAAACGATCGCGCAGCCAAATTTCCTGGCTGTTCGTGCAGATGCCACGGAAGAGAATGTTTACCTGATCACCAAGACGATCTATGAGAATTTGGCCTTCCTTCAGGCCATTCATCCCGCAACGAAAGCCATGGCGCTCGAAAAGGCCATTGCCGGTTTGCCGGTGCCTCTGCATCCTGGCGCAGCCAAATACTATAAGGAAGCCGGGCTTGAGATTCCTGAGCGTCTGATGCCAAAATAAGCCTATAAAAGCCGGGTCATGGCTCGATAGCCATGGCCCGGACCCTTACTTTGCTCTCCGATTGAGATACTGGTTATGACCAGCGATACGATAAGCGCTATGCCTGAAGGCCTGCGGCAATTTTCAGGCACGCTCGGGCTTGCTGTTTTGGCGCTGGCCATCTTTCTCTCCGTCACGCATCTGTTCCTGGCCATATTTCCCTGGCTCTCGGAAACCGACCGGAACATCTTTCATTTCGCCGGTTTCGCGCTGATGTGCGCGCTGCTTTATCCGATGTGGACCGGCTCGCAAGGCGGGCGCTCCAAAACAGCCCTCTATATCGACATCCTTATCGGCCTTGCCGTATGCGCGGCCTCGCTTCATCTCTCATTCGCAGAGAACTGGATTTATGAAAGAGGCGTCCGTCTCGTAACAGCGGATTGGATCGCGGGCATCGTCGTCATTCTCGGCGCCATCGAGCTGACCCGCCGTGCCGCAGGCCTCGTCATTCCGGTCCTTATCGTCCTGTCGCTAACTTATGTCTCATTCTGGGGCGCCTGGATCGGCGGCGTGATTTGATTACCCGGCCGTTGGCGTGAGACTGTTGTGTTGCGTTCCTACTATTGCGCGGATGCGCTGGTTGGGAGCAT
>CAZMAC010000327.1:0-4221 GCA_964564085.1 uncultured Hyphomicrobiaceae bacterium | reverse complement strand
ATAGGCTGACCACACGTCCCAAGGCATCGCATGGCTGCCTTAAAAGTCACGCCGAAAAGCAAAAGGCCCCGGGACAGTCCCAGGGCCCACAGCATTGGTTAGCGCGGCGCCATGACCATGATCATCTGGCGGCCTTCGAGCTTCGGGTGCAGCTCGACCTTAGCCAGTTCTTCGACTTCCGTTTGAACCTTGCGCATGAGTTCCATGCCCAGGTTCTGGTGGGCCATTTCCCGGCCCCGGAAGCGCAAGGTCACCTTCACCTTGTCGCCATCTTCGAAGAAGCGCTGCATGGCTCGAAGTTTCACATCGTAGTCATGCTTGTCGATATTCGGGCGCATCTTGATTTCTTTGACCTCGACGGTCTTTTGCTTCTTGCGCGCTTCAGACGCCTTTTTCTGCGCCTGATATTTGTACTTTCCGTAGTCCATAATCTTGGCGACGGGCGGGTCTGAATTTCCCACCTCTACCAGATCAAGCCCTGCTTCCTCGGCGCGTGATAGAGCCTCGTTTTTGCTGATAAGTCCAAGATTCTCTCCGGCCGCATCGATAAGCTGAACTTCACGGGCGGAAATGGCATCATTAATGCGAGGACCTTCTTTGGTTGGCTCACTTCTTAACGGTCTGCGAATGGGTGTGTCTCCTTACGTTATTTCACCAATAAAATTATCCTCACAGCCTCACCTTAGCAATTGGTGAGCCCCGCAAGGCCGCATTTGTTAATAAGACAGGATCGATATTCATGAACGACAAGTCAAGAGGAATACGGAATATCGCAAATAAACTACATCGGAATTCTGTTTGTAAATGGCATTAAAACCTCATTTTGTGACAGTCGGCGCGTGAATTCTGCTGCCATATCAGTAAGGAGCAATTTATCGTAAACTTTGAGGGTTCGCATTTGAAGTTCAGGCTTTGAAAAGCGCACGGCATGATTCAAGGCTGCCTGCCGAATAGATGATCGATACTCTTCGGAAATGGTTAAAGCCGTCATGATCGCAGATGCGAGTGCTTTTTCATCTGCATGGGCAGCAATCCAGCCTGTGCGCGGCCCTGACATGTTGTCATCGTCCGAGAGCAAAATCGTCTCCGGCAACGCGCCGAGATCGCTGACGATAACGGGGCAACCCATGGCTTGCGCTTCGATGGAAATCCGCCCGAACGCTTCCGGCTCGATCGATGTCACGAGCGCAAGGGTGGCTGCCTTGAATGCTGCGGCCATATCCTCGCAATGGCCGGTTATGAGAATGCGGTCCGATAGCCCGAGTTCCTGAATGCGCGCGGCAAGCGCTTTACGGTGTTCGGTCCGGCCTTGATCGTCGCCCGCCAGAACGAAGATGACGTCACTGAATTCCGGTCTGTTCAGAATAAGAGAGGCGGCCTCGATCGCGACCTGCTGACCTTTCCAGCGCGTCAGCCTTGCAGCCAGAACGACGAGCCTCGCATTTTCGGAGACGCCCCATTGCGCCCGTAGCCCCGCAATCCGCTCATCGGAGACGGCGTCAGGAGAGAAACGGTGCAGATCCACCGCGCGCGGAATGACAGTGAGTTTGTGGTCGGAAATGCCATGGCGGGCCTGAACGATGCCGGCTGTGTATTGCGAGTTGGCGATGACGAGATCGCCGCGCGCCATGACGCTGTTGTAGACGCCTTTCGGCCAAGTCTTCTGATTGTAAATGCCGTGATAGGTCGTCACGAACGGTACTTTCGTGCGACGCGCTGCGAGCAAAGCGCTCCAGGCCGGGGCGCGGCTGCGGGCATGAACCAGGTCGACGCCGCGCTCCGCGATGAGCTTTTCGATGCCGCGTGCATTGGCATAAAGCCGAAGCGGGTTTTTCGACGATGCCGGAAAGCGAATCAATTCGCCGCCGACCGCGTCCAGCTCTGTCTCAAGCCGTCCGCCTTCAGTGGCAACGAGCGCTTTCCCGCCAACCGCCGTGATCGCTTCGGCGACTTCGAGAACTGTGCGTTCCGCGCCGCCCGCTGCGAGCGTGGGAATAATCTGGAGGATAACAGGCTGTGTGGCTGAGGCTTTGCGCATAAATTCCGGGGCGTTGGCATTGAGCTCGCTGCATGGCAAAGTGCAGCATCACAGAAAACGACCTGTAAGCTAATAGAGACATGAGCGAAAAGACGCAATTCCTTGATGTGAAGGCGGCCGGGCGTCCAGACCGGCGCATTGCTTATATGAAATTCACCGGCCCGCGCGCCAATGCGCCCGGTCTGGTCTGGCTGTCCGGTTTCAAATCCGACATGGTCAGCACGAAGGCGAGCTTTCTGGCCAATTGGGCCAAGCTGGTCGGTGCGTCTTACTTGCGTTTCGACTATTCGGGACATGGACAGTCAACCGGCCCGGTCGAAGATTTCACCATCGGCGATTGGCTGACGGAGTCGCTCACCTGCTTCGACCAGCTCACGGACAGACCGCAGGTCTTGATCGGCTCAAGCATGGGCGGCTGGATCGCTCTGCTGCTGGCGCGCGCATTGATCGCGCGGGAGCAGGGTGACAGGCTGAAAGGGATCGTGCTGATCGCGCCCGCCTGGGATATGACCGAAGATCTGATGTGGAAGCAGTTCACGCCGGAGGCAAAAGAGGTGCTTGAGCGCGACGGCGTTTTCTACCGGCCGTCAGAATATGGCGAGCCTTATGCATTGACGAAGGCGCTGATCGAGGAAGGCCGAAATCATTTGCTTGGGCGAAGCGGCTTCGATCCGGGTTGTCCGGTGCGGATCATCCAGGGCCTGCGCGACCCGGATGTGCCGTGGGAGCACGCGCTCAAGCTCGTCGATCTGCTCAGCGGCGAGGATGTGCGGATCACGCTTGTCAAGGATGCCGAGCACCGGCTGTCGCGGGAGCAGGATCTGGCGCTTTTGACCGCGACGATCGCCGAGTTTACGTCTTGAAATCGTTCGCGAGCGAGCGCAGTCCTTCCCGATAAGTCGGGTAGCCGAGCGTGACGCCAAGCTCCCGCTTGATTCGCGCATTCCGCACGCGCTTATTCTCGCTGTAGAAGCTGCGCGCCATTGGGCTCATATCGGCATCATTCCAATCGACGAGCGGGGGCGGCTCCATCCCCAATAGCTCGGCGGCATAAGCGATCACGTCTTGCGGCGGCGCGGGCTCGTCATCCGTGACGTTGAAGATGCCGCCGGCAGTAGGTCCCGCCCCGATACCGGCGATGACTGTTGTGGCGATGTCAGCGACATGGATGCGGTTGAACACCTGGCCCGGCTTATGGATGCGCCGCTCACGCCCGGCACGGAGCTTTTCGAATTGATTGCGGCCAGGGCCGTAAATTCCTGCAAGCCGGAAGATTTGCAGCGTGATGTCCCGCTCACTCGCGAATGATTGCCAGGCGTGCTCGGCCGCGAGCCGCAAAATACTGCGCTGCGATGACGGATTTGGCGGCGTCGTCTCGTCGACCCACCCGCCCTGATGATCGCCATAAACGCCGATGGTCGAGAGATAGCCGATCCAGCTCAGTTGCGAGGCATTTGCAAGATCGCCTGCGTGGCAGCGAAGTACCGGATCGCCGGCCGCATCGGGCGCCGCCGAAATCAGCAGATGCGTCGCCTCTTTCATGGCGTGAGCGAGGGCAAGTGAGGGGCTCTTTCCATCGAATGAAACGGCTTCGAAGCCCTTACTCTGAATAGCCCTCAGACCTTCAGCGCTTCTGGCTGTGCCAATAATCCGCCAGCCCGATTGCTTGAGGCGTGGGGCGATTTCTGAAGCGGAATAGCCAAGTCCGATGGCAAGCAAAGTGCTCATTCGATAATACTCTCTCCGTTCCATTCTTTGCGAGCGTCGTCGTCTGTTTCCTCAGCGAGATGCTCATCGCGTAGTCTAGCGAAGGCTTGCGGGTCTGTCAGGAGTTCGCCTGCAGCCCAAATGGCGGCAGCTCTGACGAGAGGACTTTCATCGCGCAAATGAGCGCAGACATGGGGAATGAGAGTTTCATCGCCGGCATTTCCGGCCGCGATCAGCACATTGCGGATGAATCGGTTGCGGCCTGTCCGTTTGATCGGCGAGCCACTGAATGTTTCGCGGAAAGCGGCATCATCCAGTTCAAGCAGCTCGGACAGCGGCGCGCCGTCCGTGATCCGGTTGCCCGCGAATTTCGCTTCGCTCGCTTTTTCCGCAAATTTGTTCCAGGGGCAAACCGCAAGGCAGTCATCGCACCCATAAATGCGATTGCCCATGGCGCGACGGAACTTGCGCGGAAT
>CAZMAC010000326.1:0-4237 GCA_964564085.1 uncultured Hyphomicrobiaceae bacterium | reverse complement strand
GAAGCGCCGGGCATAGACGCCAGAGATAGCGTAAGAGATGGCCGCGCCAAGAATGGCAAGCTGGGCGACGATATTGACGCCTAAAGCCTCAAGCGCATCGCTCCCTACCATAATGATGACGCCGCCAAAGCCGATCATAACGCCGGCGAGACGCCCCCAGCTCATTCTTTCATCGCCGGTAAAATAATGCGCAATGATGACCGTAAAGAGCGGCGTGGTTGCATTCAGGATCGAGGCAAGACCCGATGCGATATGTGTCTGGCCCCAAACGATCAGGCTGAAGGGAATCGCATTGTTGAGGAGACCAAGGCCGAAAAAGGCGCCCCAGATATGGGCCTGCATCGGCATTTTTAGACCTGCGGCGCGCATGATGAAAGCCAAGATCGAGGCCGCAAGGACGATCCGGATCACGACGACAGTAAATGTCGGCAGCTCCTTGACCGCCAGACCGTTGAAAAAGAACGAACCGCCCCAAAGCACGGAAAGGCTGAGCAACATGCTCCATTCGCCAAGACCCATCGATCGATTGATTGAAACATTCTGCTGCATAGACTGTTCTCGCGTAATTTACACTGGGGACTCCGATTATCCGGCATATCAAAGGCCAGGACACCCGTTTCTTGCGACGAAATTTTTCCGGAACACTTAAGTCACGGTAGGGGGTATGAGGAAAGCAGGGAATCGAGCGCCCTACCTAAAGCATTCGGCTTCCAACTCTCTTGACCAAGGCACAATGACAAGGTGACGCGGGTTTTGATTTTCGGTGCAAGCAGGTCGTTCATCCCGGCCCGACAAAGATCGAAGCAGATGCGCTCGATAAGGCGGCTCTGCGCGGTGCGCTCGAAGATGCGGATGCGGTCATCCAAGCGCTTGGCATTGCGCTCGGTGCGAAAACGGTTCTTTATCCGGTCACGCTGCTTTCCAAAGCCACACGCATTCTGGTCGATGCCATGACGGAGGCGGGCGTGAAACGGCTGATCTGCGTGACGGGGTTCGGCGCGGGTGACAGCGCGGCCGAAGGCGGGCTGCTGTTTCAGACTTTCGCGCGTCAGGGTATTTTGAAGCAGGCCTGTGACGACAAGGACGTGCAAGAGTGGATCATCCGCAAGGGCGAATTGGACTGGACGATTGTCCGGCCCGGTTTCCTCACAAGCGGTCCGCACACTGGATCTTATCGTGTGCTGATCGATCCGACGGACTGGCGGAGCGGAAAAATCTCGCGCGCGAATGTCGCCGATTTTCTCGTCAAGCAGATCGAGAGCAAACAGGAATTCGGCAAGACGCCGGTCCTTTTCGAATAAACGCTGCGTGCGATCAAACTTGCAATGATGGCAGTCTCGCGCCAGTACCTTGAATTCAACCGAATTTTCCTCCATTTACACCGGTTTCGAAGATGTGTGGCCCGATTAACAACGCCGATTGACGCGATCACGCAAGAAAGAGCTTTACATTTCAAGCATTCGGCTTTATGCGACGCCCGCTGGTTCATGCGGCGAGCGGAGCAGCACAGGGTTCAAAAGCATTCTGGAGGACTCATGGGATGGAAACATACCGCAGCGCGGCAGACCTTATTCGTCTTAAGCGGCCCAGCCGCCCGGTTCTAGCGTTCCGTCCGCATGCGGCCGAACGTGCAAGCCGCTGGTTTTTAGACAATTTTCCCGGCAAATGTCTTTACGCCGTGAAAGCGAACGATGCGCCTCATATCCTTGAGGCCTTGCACGCTCATGGAATTCGCGATTTCGATGTTGCCTCGCTGGCCGAAATCGATCAGGTCCGTCAACTGGCCGATGCGCAGTCGCATGTGATGCATCCCATAAAGTCGCGCGACTTTATCCGGCGCGCCTATTTCGATTACGGCGTGCGCACATTTGCGCTCGACTGCGCATCCGAACTTGAAAAAATTCTGACCGAAACGGGCGACGCCAGCGATCTGACGCTTATGGTGCGCATGGCCTGCCCGAATGGTTTCAGCGAAATTCCACTTGAAGACAAGTTTGGCGCATCCTGGGTCGAGGCGACCGATCTGCTCTGCAAGACGAGGCAGTCGGCTGAGCGGCTTGGCCTAACCTTTCATGTCGGCTCACAGGCCATGAACCCGGCAGCTTTCGGCCAGGCCCTCAAAATGGCCTCGCACCATATCATCCAGGCCGGCGTCGTCGCGGACATCATCGACGTTGGCGGCGGTTTTCCCGGCGTTTATCCGGGGCTGGAGCCGCCCGCGCTGTCGACTTACATGGATGAGATCCGCGAGGTCTTTGACCACGTTGCTGTTGGATGGCATTGCGAGCTCTGGGCCGAGCCGGGCCGTGCGCTGGTTTCAGAAGCTGAATCGCTCATCGTTCAAGTCGATTGCCGCCGCGGCGATACGCTCTACATCAATGATGGCGCATTCGGCGCGCTCTACGATGCGGCGCATTTGCAGTTCCTTTTTCCCGCGCGCCGCGTCGAGCCGGATGGCGGCGACGAAACGCAAAGGCTGGAGCCTTTCGCCTTTTACGGCCCCACCTGCGATAGCGTCGATCATATGCGCGGCCCCTTCTATCTCCCGGCGGATATGGCTGAGGGTGATTATATCGAGATCGGCAATATCGGCGCTTATGGCCGTGTCATGGCGACGCGCTTCAATGGTTTCGGCTATTATGAGGAGGCCGTGCTTGCAGACGAACCCATGCTCACAGCCTATGACGAGGCCGATATGATGACCGGGACATTTGCCGGCTCGTGACCGGTGATTGCCATCTCCGATCTCGACCCGACCATTCCTCCCTCGCAATATGGCATCTTATGACCGAACTTCATTACCGTTCGCCTGAAGACGGCTTTTTGGGTCTTTCATCGGAAGAGGCGGGAGAGCCGGAAAAAGCCAGAGCCGTTATCATCCCATTCGGGTTGGAGGCCAGCGTCTCATACGGTAGCGGGACGGCGGCGGGGCCGGAGGCGATCATTGCCGCCTCGCCCAATCTGGAATTTTTCGATGAAGAGCTATGGTGCGAGCCTTATCGCCAGTTCGGTATCGCAACGCTTGAGTCGCTACAAATCGCCGAAAGAGTTGCACCTGCGCTCGATCAGCTTGAAACGCTTGTGGAGTCCGTGCTGGAGGAAAACAAATTCCCGCTGACCCTGGGCGGCGAGCATTCGCTGACAGCGGGCGCTATCCGGCCCTTTGCGCGCCGTGACCCGGACCTTGTCGTCCTGCAATTCGATGCGCATTCCGACCTGCGCGACGGCTATCTCGGTGAGCATTACTCACATGCAGCCGTCATGCGGCGCGTGTTGGACCATCCCGGCGTCTCGCTTGTTTCGGTGGGGATTCGGGCGACAGACATTTCCGAGGTTCCGTTCATCGAGCAAAGTCACGAGCGTATGACGATCCATTGGGCGAAGGACCGCCGACGCTGGAGTATCGAGGAGATCGTCGCCCCACTGCGCGGACGGCCCATCTACGTCACCTTCGATGTCGACGGCTTCGATGCCAGTCTCATGCCTGCAACCGGCACGCCTGAGCCGGGCGGCTTTTTCTTCGATGAAGCCTGCGAAATTCTGAAAGCTGCGAGCGAGGCGGGAACGATTGTCGGCGCAGATATCGTCGAACTGGCTCCGATTGAGGGACTGCACGCCTGCAATTTCACGGTTGCCAAGCTGACTTACAAGCTTTTGAGCTATACACTGGGAAGCAGATCGCAGAGTTTAGCATGAGGATAGCACAATGGCTTCAACGCAGACGCAGTGGCGAGTTTATCTGTCCGGCGAGATTCACACCAATTGGCGCGAGGAAATCGCAGCCGGTGTCAAGACGGCTGAATTGCCTGTTCAGTTCGATGCGCCCGTGACCCATCACGAAGCGTCGGACGATTGCGGCGTGGTGATTTTAGGCGCAGAGCCCAACAAATTCTGGCACGACCACAAGGGCGCCAAGGTCAATGCGATCCGGACACGGACGCTGATCGAGAAAGCCGATATTGTCGTGGTTCGCTTCGGCGAGAAATACAAACAATGGAACGCAGCCTTCGACGCAGGCATGGCCGCTGCGCTTGGCAAGGCGCTTATTATCATTCATCAGGACGAGCACGCCCACGCATTGAAGGAAGTCGACGGCGCAGCCCTGGCCGTCTGTCAGACGAGCGAGCAGGTCGTTGAGATTTTGCGTTACGTCATACGCGGCGAGCTGAAGGGATATACAAGCTAGAGCGCTTTCAGGCGAAGTGGATACCGGTTCGCCGCTCGGAAAGCGCGATAA
>CAZMAC010000325.1:0-4242 GCA_964564085.1 uncultured Hyphomicrobiaceae bacterium | reverse complement strand
TGTCCCGATTCCGAAGTTCGCCTCCTTCTTGCAGCACGTTCCGTAGCGAACTTCGGAATCGGGACATTAGAGCCGACTCAGATTAGATTTGCCCTATGAAACAATATCTGGACCTTCTTCGCTTGGTACGCGGTGAGGGCATTGAGCGATCAGACCGGACCGGTGTCGGTACGCTTGGCATTTTCGGCCATCAGATGCGTTTCGATCTGGATGAAGGATTTCCGCTTGTCACGACCAAAAAGCTTCATGTGAAGTCGATCATCCATGAGCTTTTATGGTTTCTGTCAGGGACCACCAATATTCGCTATCTCCGCGATAATGGCGTCACGATATGGGATGAATGGGCCGACGAAAATGGTGAGCTCGGACCCGTTTACGGCAGGCAGTGGCGGTCCTGGCCGGTGCCTGATGGCCGCAGCATCGATCAGATGGCCGAGCTTATCGAGCGGCTTAAAAACGATCCCTATTCGCGCCGCCACATGGTGACCGCCTGGAACCCAGCTGAAATCGGCATGATGGCGCTGCCGCCCTGCCACTGCCTGTTCCAGTTTCATGTTGCGGATGGCCGTTTGTCGTGCCAGCTCTACCAGCGTTCCGCCGATATTTTTCTGGGCGTCCCGTTCAATATCGCCTCCTACGCGCTATTGACAATGATGGTGGCGCAGGTCACCGGCTTTCGGCCCGGCGAGTTTATTCACACGCTTGGCGATGCGCATATTTACCTGAACCATCTCGATCAGGCCGATCTTCAGCTTCAGCGCGAGCCATTGTCATTGCCGCAAATAATCCTCAACCCCGAGGTCCGTTCCCTCTTCGATTTCGTCTATGACGATTTTCAGCTCAAAGGATACGCGCCGCATCCTCGCATCAAAGCCGAGATTGCGGTTTGACGCCTCCGGACCATATTTCCGTCGCCCTGGTTGTGGCGATGGCTGAGAACCGCGTGATCGGCCGCGACGGTAAACTGCCCTGGCGTATTCCATCCGAAATGCAGCATTTTCGGCGCATCACCATGGGCAAGCCTGTGATTATGGGCCGCAGAACCTTTTCATCGCTCAAGAAACCGCTGCACGGACGCGACAATATCGTTCTCACACAGAATCGGGATTTTGCTCCCAAGGGCGCGATTGCCGTCGAAGGCGTTGAACAGGCACTCAGGATTGCGGGGGATTGCGCGTCGGCCCGGTCCGCGGAGGAAATCGCGATCATTGGCGGCGCTGAAATCTATGCACTTTTTTTGCCGCATGCGGAGCGCATCTATTTAACTCGTGTGCACGCCCAACCGGATGGCGATACCCTTTTTCCAGAGATTGATCCCGGCGACTGGGTTGAGCGCGAACGCACGTTTTGCATGCGCGAGCCGGAAGACGATCATGATTACACAATTGTCATGCTCGATCGCCGCGAGAACAAACCTTAAACGTTGACGTAGCCCCGTCTGGACGCCATATCCAAAGCTCTTTTCTAAGCGTCGAGCCTTGTGACACATTTGCATCAACCTGTCCCGTACGTTACACCCACCGTTAGAATCGGATGGGTCGGCCACAAATGGTCGCTCTACTCGTGTCATTTCGAAGCTCAACGCAACTGAGTGTTAACCACATCCGGCGAGTATCTTTGCATTGGTCGGGGAGCGGTAGAGGACAAGACATATGCCCTGGAGTAGTCAGAATGGTGGTGGAGGCGGCGGCGGCTGGAAAGGCGGCGGCGGCCCTTGGGGTCAAGGACCCTCAGGCGGCGGTGGCGGCCCATCGCCGGATTTGGAAGAACTTTTAAAGCGCAGCCAGGACCGGCTGAAACAGGCCATGCCTGGCGGCGGCATGAGTGGCGCTTTTCTGGCGCTGGTTTTGATCGTCGGTCTTGCTGTCATCGGTTGGCTTGGCTTTTTTGTGCAGGTCCAGCCCAACCAGCAAGGCGTTGTTCTGCGATTTGGCGAACTTAACCGCACATTGACGCCGGGGCTGAAATTCCGCTGGCCTTATCCGATCGAGACCGTCTACACGCCGGCGGTCACCAATATTAACCGCGTCGAAGTCGGGATGCGCACGGCGGCCAGCGCAAATATTTTTGGTGGACCGGGCGGCGATGTGCAGGTTCGTGACGTTGCTGAGGAAAGTCTGATGCTGACAGGCGATGAAAATATCGTCGACGTCGACTTTGTCGTTCTTTGGCGGATCAAGGATGCTGCGGCTTTTCTGTTCAATATTCAGAACCCGGAAAGCACGGTGAAAGATGTCGCCGAAAGCGCGATGCGCGAGATCGTCGGTCAGAACGACATTCAGCCGATTTTGACACGCAGCCGGCAGGAAACCGAGGGAGCTGTGCTCAATCTGATGCAAAAAATGCTGGATGAATATCGGGCAGGCGTCGAGATTACCCAGGTTCAGATGCAGAAGGTCGATCCGCCGGGCGAGGTTATCGCCGCGTTCCGTGATGTTCAGGCGGCCCGCGCCGACCAGGAGCGGCTACAGAACGAGGCCGATACCTATGCCAATCGCGTCGTGCCGGAAGCGCGAGGTGATGCGCAGCGTATCCTTCAGGCCGGTGAAGCCTACAAACAGCAAGCTGTGGCCGAGGCGATCGGCCGGACGGAACGCTTTTTGAAAGTTTATGAGGAATATGCCAAAGCGCCGGACGTGACCCGCAAGCGTATGTTTCTTGAGACCATGGAACGGGTTCTTGGCAAAACGGATAAGATCATTATCGACAATAGCACCCAAGGGTCTGGTGTTGTTCCTTATCTGCCGCTGAATGAACTGAACCGCTCTTCGCGGGCAAGTGGAGGCCAGCAATGAGGAATTTACTCTTTATCATTACCATTATCTTTCTCGGCGCAGCGGCATTCATTGCCTATAACGCCTATTTCATCGTCCATCAGACACAGACCGCGCTTGTGCTGCGCTTTGGTGAGCCGAAGCAGGTGGTCACGAGCCCCGGTCTGAATTTCAAAATGCCGTTTATCGAGAATGTCGAATTTTTCGATAAGCGCATTCTCGATATCGATTTGCCGTCGAAAGAAGTCATCGCGGCAGACCAGAAACGTCTTGTCGTTGACGCCTTTGCCCGTTACCGCATCTCCGATCCGCTGTTGTTCTTCCAATCGGTGACCAACGAGGTCGGTGCGCGCAGCCGTTTGGAGAGCATCATGGACTCCGCGATGCGTAGTATTCTCGGCGACAGCAGCTTTCAGAATATCGTGAAGGAGAAGCGCGATGAGCTGATGCGCGCAATTGCAGGGCGTGTCGACGACGAAGCGAAACGCTTCGGAATGCAAATTGTCGATGTGCGTCTCAAACGCGTCGATCTGCCGGAAGCCAACAGCCAGGCGATTTACGAACGGATGAAAACCGAGCGTCAGCGCGAGGCAGCCGAGATCCGCGCGCAAGGTAACGAGCAGGCCAAGCGGATCAAGGCCAATGCGGACAGGCAGGTCACGATTACGATCGCTGAAGCCAATCGAGACGCGGAACGTCTTCGCGGTGAAGGCGATGGCGAGCGGAACCGGATTTATGCCGAAGCGTTCAGCCGCGATTCGGATTTCTTCTCATTCTATCGCTCGATGCAGGCTTACGAAGAAGGTTTGAAATCGGAGGATACCCGGCTTGTGATTTCGCCGAACTCTGAGTTTTTCAAATATTTCAATGCCCCTGGAGGCAGTGCGACAGCGGCAACGCCGGCAGCGCCCAGAAGCGGGTCTGAAAGCCCTGACCGGACATCGCAAGCGTCTCAATGAATGACCTTCTAGTCGGCCTGGGATTGGTTTTTGTCATCGAGGGGCTCGTATGGGCCCTCTCGCCCAGGTTCGGCTTTCGGATCTTGGAAATGGCCGCTTCCACCAGCGAGCAGCGTCTGCGCACGGCAGGCGCTCTCGCGGTGGCTTTCGGTGTTTTGCTGATCTGGATGGTGCGCGGATAGGACCGCCGCCTGGCCCGGCCGTTCAAACCTCACCAAAATTTTTTACAGCTCAGCAGATGATCTGAGACAAAGAGTTGCAATTTCCCGTTCCAACATTGCCCCATCTTCAACTAAAATATGGATCATGGCATTCCACGTATCGAGTGGACCTATCATGAAGCAGAGGACCAAGGCATGACGCTTCTCCTAACATTGCCCGCGCATCGTCTTGTTTTCACGTCGGCATGCCTTAACGTACGGCTGAGAGATTGCATGCCGGCGCGTTTTTTTTTCGCCGCACTCGCGCTCCTGCTGATCTCAATCGCGCCTGCCGATGCCCAGCGCAGC
>CAZMAC010000324.1:1301-4250 GCA_964564085.1 uncultured Hyphomicrobiaceae bacterium | reverse complement strand
ATACGAAATCACAACAAGCTTTTGCTTCGAACTCATCGCTGATGCTAGTGGGCGGTGTGTCATCTAAGGATGCGCGCCAATTGGCTCCAGATTTGCGTACCACACCTGAGTTCATAGAAGAAAGGCGGCAGGGTGAATTTGCGCTCTATGTTCGAGGTTTAGTCTCAACGGCAATCCCGTTCCAGACCACGTTTGGATTGCTGGAAAACATGGATCGTATGACCGCTGAGCAATTTGGTGCCATCCGGGATGAGATGCGCCAGAAGTATGCCGTCCATTACACAGAGGTGCAGCAATCGATTTCTGAGCAGCTCGACTATCCTTAGGACATGATGGCCGATGGCGGTACTAGCAAAAGTGGTGAAAGCGGCACTGTGCCTGAACCTGATGAGATAACGGCTTCAGCCTATGTCCCTCCGCGCGTCACACCGACTGATCCTCAGAATTTTTCTGACTGAGGAGAGGTATGTCAGCAGAGCGTCGTCCCCGGTATCGACGACTTCCCAAAACACAAAGGAAATCATTTAATCTCCGTGAGCGGGATATTCTGATTGCGCGCTATGTCCACAAATATCGGTTTTTAAACTCGCATCACCTGCGCGCCCTCATTCCAGGGAATGATAAGAAAATTACTGAGCGTCTCGCGCAACTCTACGATAACGGTATTCTCGCCAAGCCGCCGCAAAAACATGGATTGACCGCCTTATACAAACCTGATGTGTATGAACTCGGCCGTGCTGGCGAGGCACTGTTGCGCCTGCGCGGCTTTCTCAATCCATCACGGCAACGCTGGATAGCAAAGAATCGCGAAGGGGCAAACCGATCAGTTGCCCACACCTTGATGATCGCGGATTTGATGGTATCGATTGAAATCTCATGCCGTCGTCACGCTCGCGTTACCCTCATTGAACCGTCCGAGATTGTTTCGCATGCGTCGAAGGCAACCCGAGGACTAGATAATCCATATGTTATCTCGGCACGGCCGCGATATGTGCATCCCGATAGCAATCAGATGCATAGCGAACAGGTGGGTGTTATTCCCGACAAGGTATTTGGACTACGACATCTTGATGCCGGAACTGTGCAGTATTTTTTCTTTGAGGCAGATACCGGCTCAGTATCGCTAACTGACCGCAATGCCAAACGTCATACGGTGCTACGCCGTCTCGCGGCATATAAGCAGATCGCAGACAGTGGCACGCATCGTGACCATTTTGGTATCCCCCAATTCGTCGTCTTATTTCTGACCAACTCCGGCGAGCGGGTTAGCCGAATGTGCGCGCTGGTAGGGCATTTGACCAATGGATCAGGTTCACCGCGCTTTTTGTTTCGGAACCATCCGAGATTTCACCATCCGACACGAACCTTTGTTCCATTGGATCACTACCTAACGTTACCATGGAAACGGTCGGGACGGGCAAACACATCACTCCTCACACTCCTGCAGAAAAGTTGACAGCGTCCATTGCGCTTAAACGCCAATCAGCCAGTTGCTGTGGATCGACAGGGATCAAAGCCCGAAGGGCGTGCGCCGTTGTGGCGTGAAGAAGAATGGAGTGCTCGTGAGAGCAGAGCTTACTGGCATAGCTTTTATCCACCCGGCTTACCGGTGCCAAAGTGGCTGAGACGCCGAAAGGCGAACGGGACCATAGCATGCCGGGACAAGTGCCGAAGCCCTGCACCGCAGCCGGGCGGCAGGCACAGGATAAGGTGCGCAAGGTGAAAGCAGAATTGCTTCAATCCCAGAGACCAGTTGCCAAAGGGCTGGGCCGTGGCGAATGCGGTTGAAACGCCATGCTGTGCAGGATGGGGAGGACCGGCCTGTTCTTCCTGTCGCCAGTCTGCGCAGGACACCTCCTGTCAGGGGATCAAGGCCTCGAACGGGACGCCTAAACGCATCGCAACTCCTTACACACGCAACTACGGGATCGCCTACAGCAGGTTCGCCGAACCTGTATGGCGACGGAGCCGTCATAGTACCCGAATGCCCGGCGTAATGGCCGGGACAGCCGTCCCCGGATCAAATATCGGAGGACGGACGGTCATGCGTATAAGGCCGGGCGACTGGACCGAAAGCGCCTCTGGCCGGGGGAAGGACGATGCCGCCAAGAACGGCATATGCAGTATGCGTCCTTGTGGTCTTCCGAACGAGAGGTTCTGCTGATGCAGGCCGCCACCATCGAGAGGAGGATCACATCACTGTCGAGCTTGTCACGGTCCGACAAGCGGATCAACGGCCTTCACCGTCTCCTGAGGTCACCATACCTTTACGAGCGGGCCTACGTGAAGGTTTCCCGCAATAAGGGAGCCCTGACACCGGGTGTGGATGGCGAGACCCTCGACGGCATGTCGCTGGGCAAACTTGCCAGCATCGCCCGGCGCGTGGCTGAAGGCTCTTACCGCTTCCGGCCGGTCCGGAGGGTTCACATCACGAAGGCGAACGGCAAGACACGGCCGCTGGGCATCCCAACGGCGGAAGACAAACTGGTCCAGGAGGCGGTCAGGACTGTTTTGGAAGCGATTTACGAACCCATATTCATGAATGACTCCCATGGGTTCCGCCCCGGACGATCCTGTCATACCGCCCTTGAGACGATCAAGAAAACCTGGACCGGCGTCAAATGGCTGGTCGAAGTGGACGTCGCTAGGTTCTTCGACACGATCGACCATGAGGCTCTGCTAACGCTCCTTGAGAAGCGGATCGATGACCGCAGGTTCATCGGCCTGATCAGGGACATGCTCAAGGCAGGCTACATGGAAGATTGGGTGTACGGACGAACCTATAGCGGCACACCGCAGGGCGGGATTGTCTCGCCCTTGCTCGCCAACATCTACCTCCATGAACTCGATCTGTTCATGGCGCAGAAGAAGGCAGCATTCGACAGAGGCAGGAAGCGACGCGCCTGGCCACCATATGTTGCGTTGGAAAGGCGCATTCGTCTCTGCCGC
>CAZMAC010000324.1:0-1291 GCA_964564085.1 uncultured Hyphomicrobiaceae bacterium | reverse complement strand
GAATCCGGACGCGACGGCGGTCTTCGTGCAGGCCAGCGAAACATCCACCGGCGTCGATCTGGTGGTTGTCGATCCATCACCCAATTGACCGTAATCGTTCCACCCCCAACATTTGACCGATCCGTCTGAAATCAAAGCGCTCAAGGCGCAAATCAAGACGATCGAAACGGAGCGGCGGAAGGAACCATCCGTCGATCCGATGGACCCGAACTTCAAACGGCTGCGTTATTGCCGTTATGCCGATGACTTCCTGATAGGCGTCATCGGCAGTAAAACCGATGCGCGTGAGATGATGGAAACGGTCAAATCGTTTTTGGCCGGGACCTTGAAGCTTGCCGTGTCGGAAGAAAAGAGCGGGGTTCATGCCGCGTCAAAAGGATCGGTCTTTCTTGGATACAAGGTCTCGGCCTATACGGCCTGGGGCGCGGGACGGCGGCTCAACAGAGCCGGACCAGGCGAAAGGACCTGGCGCGTCGTCAAGCGGCCCACGGCGGGTGGGATCAGCCTTCGGGTGCCAAGGAAGAAGGTCACCGCGTTCTGCAGGCGCAAAGGCTATGGCGTTCTCGCCGTACAACATGGCCGCTGCCGCCCGCAGTTCCTGGACTCCAGCGACGTCGAGATCGTCACCGCCTATAATTCGGAGCTTCGCGGCTTCGCCAACTATTACGCTGTTGCCGATGACACCAAGCGCGCGCTTGGGCTTCTGGAACTTGTTGTGTTCCGTAGCCTGATCAAAACGCTGGCCATGCGGCATAAGAGCAGCAGGGCGAAGATGATGAAGTCTCTCAAGAAAGGCGGGGACTATGAAGTCCAATACAGGGTCCGTGGCGAAGCGCGCAGTCTGAAGCTGTGGCGGCTGAAACATCTTGATCTGCGCTCATGGCGTAAGCCCGAGGTCGACGACGTCACCGTCGGAGCCCGTCTGGCACAGAGCACGAACGATTTGATCGACCGCCTCAAGGCTGGTGAATGCGAAGCCTGCGGCGACAGATCGGGGCCGTTCGAGATGCATCACCTCCGTAGGCTGAAAGATATGCGTTCTGAGCCTTTGACGATCTGGAAACGCTCGTCACGGCGGCGAAAAACCATCGTCCTGTGCCGGGCATGCCATCTCGCCGTTCATTCAAACCGGCAGAATACGCATATGGAGAGCCGTGTGCATTGAAAGGTGCATGCACGGTTCGGAGGGAGGCGCAGGAGTGTTCTCGAAAGAGACGCTCCACGCCTACCCTACCATGACACGGTTGCGCTCATGACAGCCGGCGGCTGGAGGAATGTGGAAGTGGTGGCC
>CAZMAC010000323.1:0-4251 GCA_964564085.1 uncultured Hyphomicrobiaceae bacterium | reverse complement strand
GAAGACCGAATTCAGGAAAATGACTCTCTCTATGTCATTACGCTGCCTGACAAAGCCGATCAGGTGATGTCTGTCTTTGGACATGAAGAGAAGGTTGCGCATCGCGTTGTCATCGTCGGGGCAGGCAATGTTGGGCTCAATCTCGCTACCCAGTTGATCAAGAGCACGCCCGCCCTATCGCTTAAAGTCATCGAAAACACACGAAGTCGCGCCGAACTGGTTTCCCAAGAACTTGGCGATGGTGCAGTCGTTCTTCACGGCGATGCACTTGACCGCGAGATCCTCGAAGAAGCCAATGTCGACGCCTCAGAGACGGTTGTCGCGGTGACGGATGACGATGAGACAAATATATTCGCCTGCGTTCTCGCTAAGCGCGAGGGATGTACGCGAGCGATCACGCTCGTCAATAAGAGCGTTTATGAAACGATTCTGCCCGGTCTCGGGATTGATGCCGTCGTAAGCCCTAATAATATCACCATCTCAAGCATTCTCCGGCATGTCCGACCGCGCTCGGTCTCCACGATCTACACACTGCGTGAAGATTTCGGGGAGGTCGTCGAGGCTGTCGTCCAGCCCGGCACTTTGCTGACGGAAGATATGCTACACAATCTCAAGCTGCCCGAGGGAATGAAGGTTGGAGCCGTTGTGCGCGATGACGAAGTCATTATTCCGACGAGCGATATGCGGATTGAAAGCGGCGACCGGATTGTTGCGATGGTGACCTACAAAGCGCTTCATGCCGCCGAGGACGTGCTCGGCGGACCGTCCGGAACGGCCCGTCACTCGGAACGGTCTGTCTTGTGAAGGGGCATGCGTTCTCAGGCATCTGGGCGCCTCCCCGAATCCGGCCGGTACTGCATTTTGCCGGTATTCTGCTGATCGTTCTCGCAGGCGCAATGCTGCTTCCGGCAATGGCCGACGTCTTTGCAAATAATCGTGATTTCATCGCATTTCTTATCTCTGCAGCGCTTACGCTCCTGTCAGGCACAACACTGGCTTACGCGACACGTTGCGACCTCAGCAGCGGATTGAATTTAAGGCAGGCCTTTATCCTGACCCCGCTCTCATGGATGATGATCGCGCTGTTCGGTGCCCTGCCGTTTTATTTTTCCGGCTACGCCCAATTAGAAGGCAGCTATACGAACGCTTTTTTTGAATCGATGTCCGGAATTACGACAACGGGTGCGACCATTCTTTCCGGGCTCGACGATGCTCCACCAGGAATTTTGCTCTGGCGAGCCCTTCTGCAGTGGTTCGGCGGCATCGGCATCATTGCAGCAGCGATCGCGGTCTTCCCGACGCTTGGCATTGGCGGGATGCAGCTCTTTAGAACCGAGTCGTCTGACCGCTCCGAAAAGATCATGCCGCGCGCACGTGAGGTTACGAAGGCGATCGGCGGTATTTACCTTGGATTGACCGTTCTCTGTATCGCAGCATTCTGGTTCGCTGGCATGACGGGCTTCGAGGCGCTTTGCCATGCGCTGACGACAATTTCGACCGGAGGCTTTTCCACATCCGACGCTTCGTTCGGTAATTGGGAGAGCCCGACCCTTCACTGGCTCGCAATCTTCTTTATGCTCTGCGGCTCGATCCCATTCGTGCTTTATGTGCAAATGGTTCAAGGGTCTCGGGACTGCTTGCGCAATAGCCAAGTTTGGGTTCTGCTGTGCTTCCTCGCCGTGATGACCATTCTTGCGACGGGTTGGCTGCTTTATCAGGACCGCTACGGTTTTGCCGATGCGCTACGCCATGCCGCCTTTAATATCACATCTGTCGTAACGACAAGCGGCTTCGCCATAAGCGATTACGGCAATTGGGGTAATCTGGCCACCGGGGCTTTTTTTGGCCTGCTTTTCGTCGGCGGCTGTACCGGTTCGACGACGGGGGGCATGAAGATCTTCCGTTTCGAGATCATGACGGTCATGCTCAGAAGCCAGTTCCGTGCCTTGATCTATCCACGCGGTATCTTCCAGCGCACATATCGCAAACGGCCCGTTTCGGACGAAGTCGTCCAGTCCGTTGTTGTTTTTTTCTCGCTCTATTTCATTTGTTACAGCGCGGGAACGATTACTCTGATGGGGCTCGATCTCGATTTTCTGACCAGTGCCAGCGCTTCGGTCGCCACGTTATCAAATGTCGGACCAGCGCTCGGACCGATCATCGGTCCCGCGGGTAATTTCTCGACGCTGCCGGATTCTGCCAAATGGCTTCTTTGCTTCGGGATGCTTCTCGGCAGGCTGGAGCTTTTTACCGTGCTGGTATTGTTCTTGCCGCAGTTCTGGCGCGATTAACATGGCGTAGTTTATGGCGTCATCTCTGCGATGCTGTTTATGCTCTGCTCGTGATCTGCCTGGTAAACTTTGACGGCGTTGACGAATGCCTTAAAAAGCCGACGATGACGCGCCTTGTAGATCAGGAATTCTGGATGCCATTGAACGCCGACACAAAACAGGGCCGTAGGATCTTCGATTGCCTGGATAACACCGTACTCGTCCCGGCCCGATACCGATAAAGCTTTAGGGACGCGCTCGACGGCCTGACGATGAAGGCTGTTCACACGCAAAGGCGTCGGGCCCAAAAGACCTGCGAGCTTAGTTCCCTCCCCAAGATGAACCGTTTTGCGCGGCAGAGGCGTCCACATTTTTGGCATATCATTATTGACGCTCCGAACATCCTGGTGAAGTGAGCCACCGTAAAAGACATTGAGCATCTGCGCGCCGCGGCACACACCCAGCACGGGCATGCCGAGTGGGGCGGCCCGTTCCAACAGCTTAAGTTCCAGCGCGTCTCGAGCAGGATCGATGCGAACATCGAGCGTGGTTTCGCCTTGGTAAAGCTCCGCGCCAATATCGTCACCGCCTCCAATGATCAGACCATCAAATTCACGCTCGTCGATATCGGCAACGGGAGCGACAAGGCGGACAGGCCGCGCGCCCATCAACTTTAACGAGATCCAATAAAACCACCACATATAGCGGCCGCCGCCAAGCGAGCTTGTCACACCGATGCAAGGCTTTTTTTTCACAACATCACCAGCCATTCGCTTGATTTGAGAGCCCAATTCTCCGGCACCAAACGGTTTTGATTTTTGATATAGGCGGCACCCATCTCGTTCAAAACCTGCCTTTGCTCTGCAAGTCGCTCGACCACTGACCAGCGGTTCCATTCCAACGTTACATTCCAGCCTAACTCGCCAAGATTTGCGTTCGGCAGACGGTAGTGAAATGTCGGCCTCGCTTTGACCCGTGGATCAGTAATGACGCAGCGCACCTGATCCTCATTCAGCCAGGTGAATAGCGGAAGCATGTCCAACTCCCGGTTGCGTGTGGCGTTCGCTACAAGATAATCCTCAATTAGCCGATCCATATCGGGCCAGTAATTCGGGTCAACCACCGCAGCCGTATAGTCCACTGAGAACGGATCAGTGAATGCTGTAAGCCGGCGCGTCAAATCGATTGCCATCACCGATCTGAGCCACTCCGAGGTCAGCAGATAAGCCTTCAAAACCGAAGCAATCCACTGTGCACTAAGCTCAGCAATTTCGGGGTTAAGCTGAGCACCAAATGCATAGAGGGGGCTTGCGCGCGTACCTTCCACACCAGCCTCGTTGAGCGCATCGACGATACGGTCCAGTTGGGCTAGCTCGGTGAGCGGTATGGGCGGACAGACAATTTCGCATGGCAGGACATAGGCGCTGATGTCGCCGAGAACGCCGTGCAACTGCGTTTGAAAATCTTCCCAGGCAGCGCTGAGAGGACCTGACGGCGGCGAATGGCCAGACTCCCTATGCGCAAGCCAGGTATCGAGTTCGCAGGTGAAGTCGCCAAACGGGGTCTCCTTTACATGGAAGCGGTGTCGATCCGCTTCGTGAATGCTCCCTCCGAACAGGGATTGAACTTTCTCTGCACTTTCGCGAACGGAGATTGCCGCAAATTCCAACTCAACGCCAACGGAGCGTATCTTTCCCTGGTCATTGAACAATCTGGGCGGCAATCTCAACTGTATCCGGTCAGGCACTCGTCTCTTCCTCGATTAAAGAATCGCCGCTGCTCTTCGGCTCATTTCAACGATCAATAACAAGCCACTAGTGATAAATCCTATCAGAGGTATGACCCTCGGCACCGTAAACGTCCCAGGCACTCGCGGAGTTCCTTTTTTAAGCCTAAACAGCGATAAGTTTACGAGAGCTAATGCGGCGAGCGTAAAGGCGGCGGTCGTGTGCGCGAGAGGACGCAAAGATAATGTGATGCC
>CAZMAC010000322.1:0-4259 GCA_964564085.1 uncultured Hyphomicrobiaceae bacterium | reverse complement strand
GCCGGGCCGCGGCACCGTATCGTCGCTATTGGCGATGGTATCCGTAGGGATATTGCGGGCGCTGCCGCAGCAAGAATCGACAGTGTTTTCGTTGCAAGCGCTCTTCATGTCGCCGGCGGGGGCGGAAGTCATCTCGATAGTGAGCTGGTGGATAATCTTTTCACCGAGAACGGCGCCCGGCCGATTGCAGCGCTTAATCAGCTTAGCTGGTAATTGCGACGGAAATTCCGAGTGCAAATTCAGCCCGCCTGCGTGCTACTCATCTAAAGAATCGCAACTTTACCCTATCGCTCACCTTTTGGTGACTTTTTGCTATGCAAAATAAATTGTGCTGTGCAAAATATCGCAGCATCTTGACCGGAGGGATTAATGAGTGAGCACCGCAAGGACGGTCATTTCTTCGAAGACCTTAAGATTGGCATGGAAGCCAGCTATCTTCGGTCGGTAAAAGAAGAAGACGTGAATGGCTTTGCCACGCTCACCGGCGATGAAAACCCGATTTGCCTTGACGACAGCTATGCGTCAGCCACGATTTATAAAGGGCGCATCGCCCAGGGCGCACTGACGGCAAGCTTTATATCCACATTGCTCGGGACGGTTCTGCCCGGTCCCGGCGCGATCCACGTCTCTCAAAGCCTTAATTTTCGCAGGCCGGTACGGATCGGTGACGAAGTGACGGCCAAGGCTCGAATCGTCGAACTGCTTCCGGATAAAAACCGCGTCATCCTGACATGCGATTGCTCTGTTGCCGGCAAGACGGTATTGGAGGGGGAGGCTTTATTATTGGTTCCCTCTCGCGACAGCTGATCAAGACTGGCAATTCTTCGGGGTTTCATGGACGTTATTCACGGCTGGCACGGCGTTCCGAAGACGCAACAGGGAGCCTCTCTCGCAATCGGCAATTTTGACGGCGTACATCGAGGCCATCGCAGTGTTCTGGAGGCGGCAAAAAAAGCAGCGCCAACAAACGCGCCAATAGGCGCAATGGTATTCGAGCCTCATCCCCGCAAATTCTTTCAGCCGGATAAGTCTCTGTTTCAATTAACATCTCTCAACCGCAAGCTTGAACTCCTAGCGTCCTGCGGCCTCGACCTTGTCGCAGTGTTACCTTTCGACGAAAAACTCTCCAGTCTGAGCGCCGAGCAATTCGTTAGCGATGTGCTCATTGAGGGATTCGCAATCCGGCACGCAACGATCGGCTATAATTTCTTTTTTGGAAAAGGCCGCAAGGGCAGCCCCACCATTATGCGCGATCTTGGTGAGAAATACGGTTTTGGCGTTACGATCGTCGAGCCTGTCGGCAGTTCAGGCGAAATTTTCTCATCAACCCGAATACGCGAAATGCTTGCCGAAGGTGATGTTGCCGGGGCCGCCGAAATGCTGGGGAGCTTCTGGCAGGTCAAGGGGCAAGTTGAGTCTGGCGCAGGGCGTGGCGCCGGGCTTGGCTTTCCGACCGCAAATCTAAGGCTGAGCGACGGACAAGCGCTTGGGCACGGGATCTACGCAGTCCGCGTGAGCGTCGAGGGTGAATGGTATCAGGGTGCGGCCTATCTCGGCACTCGCCCAACCTTCGATGCTGGGCCGCCTCTGCTGGAGACCTTTTTATTTGATTTCGAAGGTAATCTTTACGGGAAAGGCATCAAGGTCGAATTTGTTGGCTTCGTCCGCGCAGATGCAAAATTTCGCTCCGGTACCGACCTTGCAACACAGATGCGCGAAGATTGCGATAAAGCGAAGTCAATTTTGCAAAAATTTGAAGTCTCTAAAAATATCACCTATCGATAAAACTTAAATAGATAAAAATTTACTAGATTTTTGTCAAAATTTATTGAGATTTTATCCTGCTGTTATCACGCATGTGATGCAAAAGTCGCAGTTTCGAACTGAGTCTTTTGTCTCGTCTACTGCATAAAATATGCAAAACCAGCTTAATAGTTCTGTAAATCTCCTCCCTTCATGTGGGCTCTCGACGGCTTCGGCCGCCTTCTCAACGGCCAGTCACCTGCCTGAGGGTTAACAATGAAGAAAAAACTCGTCTTATCCGCGATTATAATTTTCGCCAATGTCCAAAATCCGTTAGCGGACGAAACAGGTCTTGCCAGCATTCATGAACTGAAACACGAAAGCGGCCGCAGGATTTGTATGACGGATCATTTCCATGACGGCAATGGGTCAGGCAAAACCCGCAAGGAAGCCGAAGAGGCGGCCCGTAGATCCTGGATTGAATTCACCGCTTTCGAATATGGGACTCCCTGGGGGAGTTATAAGCTCGCCGAAAACAAAACCACGGATTGCTCTGAAGTCGCAAATAAATGGACATGTATGATCAGCGCGCGCCCCTGTAAGCGCTACGTCAAGCCGTCGCGAGGCGTTTCGCAATCCGCGAGCAGCAAAAGCTATTGAGACGTCGAATTGCTCAAGAAAAAAGTCCGGCTCGTTGAGACGCCACTTGCCCGTGCTGCGCCGTTCGTCGCCATGAGTTTTGTATAGCGCTTCCTCCGGCGTTTCGCGGAAGACAGTTGAGCGCCGATGACTATTATCTTCGGCAGACGAGGATTGGAAATAATCGCGGGCGCTGGGAGCCTTGCTGGTTTTTGAGCTTCCAACAATCTTCATTTCGACGTTCGCGGGATGCCTCCAGCCCTCCCCGCGAATTTCGACTTAGAACGCCGTTTATCGACGACACATTCTCGCATACACTGAGTAATCTGAAATACGCATAAACGAGACTCCTATTGCTTTATATTTCTGCCGCTCAAGTCCACAAGGTCATGGACTGGCAATCGCTGATCTGTGTAATGCACAAGGCTCATCAGGAAAATGCCCGGCCTGAGATCGCCGACAGTTTGCTCAAGCACGGTAACAAATCGCTGCTTGTGCGCTCATCGATATTTTCAGGCGTAGGCATCGGGCTGAAAGCCGTTACGGTTTTTCCGGATAATTCGGGCCAGTCCGTCCCGAAACCAACAATTCAGGGCGAATTCTTGCTTTTTGACGAAGGCAGCGGCAGCGTTCTCGCAATTATCGACGGAAGCGCCATGACCCCCTGGAAGACGGCGGCTGACTCAGCGCTCGGCGCATCATTGCTTGCTCGAACGGATGCGAAAGTCCTGGCGATGATCGGCGCAGGCGTCATGGCGCGGCCGCTAATCGAAGCGCATTTAACGGCGCGGCCTTCGATTGAACGGATTTTGCTCTGGAACCGGACCAAGGCGAATTCAGAACGGCTTACCAGCCAGATCGCCGGACATGGCCGCCGGGTTCAGGTCGTCGATCAGCTGGAAGACGCCATTGGCGGGGCGGATATCATTTCTTCCGCAACATTTTCCGTCACCCCCCTCATACGCGGCGAATGGCTGAAACCGGGCGTTCATATCGACCTCATTGGCGCTTTCCGTCCTGATATGCGCGAGGCCGACGATGAGGCAATGAGGCGTGGGCGGATTTTCGTGGACTCTTATGAGACAACGATTGAACATATCGGTGAGATCAGCATCCCGTTACGCGAAAAAGTCATTAACAGGAGCGACATCGAGGGCGATCTCTTCGATCTCTGTTCAGGTCCGACTTTCACCCGCGCCGAGGGTGATATCACAATTTTTAAAAATGGCGGCGGCGCACATCTCGACCTGATCACCGCAATGCACATCTACAGACAGGTCTCGGCCGATCGCTGAGCGTACCTTGAATCCGAAAGGCGTGATCAGATGCGGAAGGCGGCGCGAATGCGTGCGCCGATTTTATCGATCGGCAGGATCTCATTGGCGCAGCCGGCATCGGCGACAGCCCGAGGCATTCCGTAGACGACACAACTTCCCTCATCCTGAACCAGATTATAGCCGCCAGCCTTGTGAAGATTCACAAAAGCGCGCATCCCGTCATTGCCCATGCCTGTAAGCATAACGCCGAGAACTTGCTTACCAAAAGCAGCCTGGGCGCTTTCGGCCAAAACATCGACGCTCGGCTTATAGAGACTTTCACCTTTGTCCGGTTCGACTTTCACAGCCTTCTGCGTCACCCGTAAATGCATACCCCCTGGGCCGATATAGACCTTACCGTTTTCCAGCGCCTCGCCGTCTTTTGCCTCGACAATCCTCAGCGGACAGCAGGTATCGAGCCGTTTGGCCAGCGCATTGGTGAATTGGGCCGGCATATGTTGGGCAATAACGATTGGGCTGGGCAAATTTTGCGGTATCTGGCTCAATACGGTTTGAAGTGCTTGCGGACCGCCTGTGCTACTTCCAATGACGACAATCTTT
>CAZMAC010000321.1:0-4262 GCA_964564085.1 uncultured Hyphomicrobiaceae bacterium | reverse complement strand
ATAACATCGGAGAAGGTTACCAATTCTGATGAAAAGACGAGTTTTGTTGCAGGCGTTTCTGGCAGCGCCAGCTCTGTCGCTCGCCGGATACGGATCATCCCGAGCACAGAATTTACCTCTCCTGGAGCGGACGCCGGAATGTAACGATGACGCCCCGACACCAGCCCAGACGGAAGGGCCTTATTTCACCCCGAACACGCCTTTAAAGCGCGACCTGTCCAGCGACCGGCCCGGAGGCGAGAAAATCACGATTGCCGGCTATGTGGTGGATGAACGCTGCCGGCCCATTCCGAACGCGCTTCTGGAAATCTGGCATACGGACGCAAACGGCGCCTACGATACCAAAGGCTATGATTTCCGGGGCCATCAATTTACCGATGAGGCTGGCCGCTGGTGGTTTACGACCATCGTGCCGGGTCTTTATCCCGGCCGGACCCGGCATTATCACTTCAAGGCCCAAAAGAAAGATGGGCGCGTCCTGACCACACAGCTTTATTTTCCCGGCGAGCCGCTCAATGAACGTGACTGGATCTTCGATAAGCGGTTGCTCATGACGATGAGCGGTGCGGCAGATGGCCGGTTTGGGCGCTTCGATTTCGTCCTTTGATGCACTGCGTAACGACGATTACCGCTCACCGTATCGATTCCGATTAAACGCCGGCTGATCTAATCAGGCATTTTGGCCACATCCGCGACTGTGAACAGCGCCACGAACCTGGCGCTGCCATCTTGCGGCTGGGCAGCGGGCAGGGTAAACCACGCTCTAACGGACGGCGGAGGGCACCGAAATGATTCCCCTACTCAGTTTCATCTCGATGGTGATCACACTCTATATGTGGGTCATCATCATTAGCGCGATCCTATCCTGGCTGATCGCGTTTAATGTCATCAACCGGCACAACCAATTTGTCTATATGATCGCGGACTCCCTGCAGCGGTTGACCGAGCCCGCCCTTCGGCCGATCCGGCGGAACATGCCCGATTTGGGAGGACTCGACATTTCACCGGTCATTCTGATCCTGGGATTGATCTTTCTGCGCGATGTGGTGATTGGAGGTTGGCTGGTTCCCGCCGTGATTTGATGGCCGCCCGCAAGCCTCTGGATCGGCTGCCGGGATGGACGATAGAGGGCGGCGTTTTGATCGCGGTCCGCCTGCCGCCGAAATCGGCAGCGGATCAGGTCGTCGGGACAGAAGAGGGCGCCGATGACGCACCGGTCCTGAAAGTCCGCGTGCGCGCTGCGCCGGAGAAAAATAAGGCAAATAAAGCACTCGCCGCACTTCTGGCCGACTGGTTAAATATACTGAAGACTAATTGCGAGGTAACAGCAGGCAGGAAATCGCGGCTGAAACAGGTTTTGATGCGCGGCGAGCCTCAAGACCTCATGGCACGGTTCAAAGCCGGTCTAGCAGCATTACAGGGAGGACAATAAGGTTGGCTGGCGCGCAGATCATCGACGGGAAAGCGATTGGGGAACGGCTACGCTCGCGCTTGGCAGAGCAGGTGAGCAAGGCTGAGGCCGAACATGGCTTCAAGCCCGGCCTTGCGGTCGTCATGGTCGGTGAAAATCCGGCTAGTCAGGTCTATGTCCGGAATAAAGGCCGTGCCACCCGTGCGGCGGGCATGCAATCCGTTGAGCATGTGCTTAAGGCGGAGATCAGCGAAACGGAGCTTATCGCGCTCATCGATCGGTTGAATGAAGATGATCAGGTCGATGGCATTCTTGTTCAGCTTCCGCTGCCCAGCCATATCGATGCCAACAAGGTTTTGGAACGCATCGATCCGCAAAAAGATGTTGATGGCTTTCATCCGATCAACGCGGGATATCTCAGCATTGGCCAGAAAGCGCTGGTCCCTTGTACGCCGCTTGGCTGTGTGATCCTGGCGAAAACCGTGAAGCCGGACCTCTCCGGCGCAGAGGCTGTGATTGTCGGACGGTCGAATATTGTCGGCAAGCCGCTTGTCCAGCTTCTCCTCGCCGAAAACGCAACCGTGACAATCACGCACTCCAGGTCCCGTGATTTGCCCGCCATCACAAAACGTGCCGATATTGTTTTTGCCGCTGTTGGCCGACCCGAAATGGTGAAAAAGGATTGGGTTAAACCCGGCGCCATCGTCATCGATGTCGGCATTAACCGCGTCGATGCGCCCGAAAAAGGCGAGGGCAAGACGAAAATCGTCGGCGATGTCGCATTTGACGAGGTCCAGACAGTCGCAGGCGCAATAACGCCAGTGCCCGGCGGTGTCGGCCCCATGACCATTGCCTGCCTCATGGTAAACACGTTGCAAGCTGCTTTAATGCGCCGGGGATTGCCGGTTCCGGATTTTCAAACGGGGCTTTAAGGAGTTCGGAAGGCGGGATACCCTATCATCGAGAATATGCTAGAGCTTCCAATCTTTGATTGAAGCTGGCTGTGACGCTCTATCTATTTGTTAGGCATCGGATTTATCCGAAAACCGCTACACATCCCCACCTTCGTGGGGACATGCTTTTCGGTCCGATGCCCTATATTTTCGATCCAGCGATTGCCGTGAACGAAAGCTTTGCTATAGTCTCGGCGCGTAAGGAGCAATACGCGGGAAATGGAGGCTCTCATGACCGTCGATTTGTCTGAAGGCAACGAGAATATGGACTATGCGCAGCACCAGAGGACCTATGGCTTTTTTATAGGCCTGGTCAAATATGGGACAATCGCAGTCGTTATTATTCTCATCCTGATGGCATTCTTTCTTCTCTAACCAGCATTCCAACGTAAACATCCTTCCTGCGGGGGCGCGGAGATAAACATGATAGTAATAGCGGCAACCGCTGAAAGCGGCGGCGAAACGCGCGTGGCGCTTTCACCCGAAACAGTAAAGAAGTTCAAGTCGCTGGGCGCTGAGGTCAGATTTCAATCGGAAGCGGGGCGGCTGTCGAATTTCCCCGATCAAGCTTATGCCGATGCGGGCGCAACGATTGTGCCGACCGCGGAAGAGGCATTGAAAGATGCCGATATCGTGCTGAAGGTGGGGCGTCCTTCTGCTGAAGAACTCGCCGCGATGAAAAAAGACGCCGTGCTTGCTGCGATCCTGAATCCTTACGATGAAAAAGAGGGGATCGACGCGCTCGCCAATGCCGGCGTCAACGCATTCGCGATGGAATTCATGCCGCGTATCACACGCGCGCAAAGCATGGACGTCTTGTCAAGCCAGGCCAATCTCGCAGGGTATAAGGCCGTCGTGGATGCGGCGGCCAAATTCACGCGGGCCCTGCCGATGATGATGACGGCGGCGGGAACGGTGCCTGCAGCGCGCGCTTTTATCATGGGAGTCGGTGTGGCCGGGCTACAGGCTATCGCGACCGCACGGCGTCTCGGCGCTGTCGTTTCGGCGACAGACGTCCGTCCTGCGACCAAAGAACAGGTGGAATCGCTCGGGGGTAAATTCGTTGCCGTCGAAGATGAGGAGTTTAAGCAAGCCGAGACGGCAGGTGGCTATGCGAAAGAGATGTCGGACGAATATAAGAAAAAGCAGGCCGAACTCGTTGCCAGCCATATTGCAAACCAGGATATCGTTATCACTACGGCTTTGATTCCTGGCCGGCCAGCGCCGAAACTCATCAGCAAAGACATGGTTGAAACCATGAAGCCGGGCGCGATCATCATCGATCTGGCGGCCGAGCGCGGCGGCAATTGCGAGCTGACCATGCCCGGCGAGGTCGTCGAGCATCGCGCGGTCACCATTCTTGGCCCGATCAATGTCGCCGGTCAGGTCTCGGGCAATGCGTCCAGCCTTTATGCCCGCAATCTCTATGCTTTCATCGAAACGCTGATCGATAAAGAAAACAAAGCACTGAAAATCGACTGGGATGACGACATCGTCAAAGGCACAGCGCTGACACGCGACGGCAAGATCATTCATCCAAGGCTGACAGGAGAAAACGCATGATGCTCCTTCGTTTTATGGCTTTTACTGCCGTCTTTGCTTTGAGCGTGGCAACACCGGCATGGGCAGCGGCTGCGGGCGGCGATGTCGATCCCTTCGTGTTCCGCCTGTCTATCTTCGTGCTGGCGATTTTCGTCGGCTATTACGTCGTCTGGAGCGTGACGCCTGCTCTGCACACGCCGCTCATGTCCGTTACGAATGCGATCTCATCGGTCATCGTGGTCGGGGCGCTCCTTGCCGTTGCGGTCGAGGCAGGCGGGGTTGGCGCGCCGACCGAGATCGAGGGTGCCGGAACATCAAAAATCTTCGGTTTCCTTGCTCTGGTCATGGCCGCCGTC
>CAZMAC010000320.1:0-4268 GCA_964564085.1 uncultured Hyphomicrobiaceae bacterium | reverse complement strand
ATCCTAAAGGCAGGCATCACGGATGTGGGCTTCGTCGATTATCACCGCATGCAGGAGATCTACGATCGCGAAGGTAAATCGATCATCATCGAGAAAAAGCTTTAACGGCGCAGCTCGCCAGACATTTGCTGTCTAATTGAGAGCTGCCTCAAAATTCCCGGCTATTTCGTCTTCTCCCGGATCAGCCCTTCCTGCGCCACCGACGCAACGAGCACGCCCTTGCGGTCGTAAATCATCCCACGGCAGAAGGCCCGCGCGCCTTGCGAGGACGGATTATCCTGCACATAAAGCAGCCATTCATCGGCGCGGAAATCGCGATGGAACCAGACAGCGTGATCGAGGCTGGCCATTTGCAGCGCCGGGTCGAAAGGCGGCCGGCCTTGCTGGGTCACGGCAGCGTTCAACAGGGTAAAGTCGGACGCATAAGCCAGCGCGCATTGATGGGTTTTCTTGTCGTCCGGCAGCGATCCCTTGGTGCGGAACCAGATTTTCTGCACCGGGTCGATCTCTCCATTCGTTAAAAATTTATGCAGATTGACAGGGCGCAACTCGATCGGCCGGTCGAAGGTCCAGAGGCGCTGCATGTTCGGCGGAACCGTGCGGCGCAGCTCTTCCTCCGATGGCAACTCATCGGGATCGGGCGTATCGGGCATTGTCATTTGATGCTCAAAGCCCGGTTCGTCCTTGTGGAACGAGACGCCCATCGAGAAAATCGCCTGGCCATGCTGGATCGCTATGACACGCCGCGTGACGAAACTTTTGCCGTCCCGTATCCGGTCCACTTCGAAAACAATCGGTACTTTCGGATCGCCGCCCAGTAAAAAATAGCTATGCAAAGAGTGCGCAAGCCGGTCCTCCACAGTCCGCGCCGCCGCAACCAGCGCCTGGCCGACCACCTGCCCGCCAAAGACGCGCGGCCAGCCATTTTGCGGGCTGTGACCACGGAACAGGTTGACTTCGAGCTGTTCAAGTTCGAGGACTGAGACGAGGCTGGTAATGTCTGTGGTCATAGGAGCTGGGGTTTCCATTAAGATCGAAACGATTAGATTAAGAGAGACGGACGAGCAGGATGCTGTCAAGCGCTTAGCCGAAGGCGTCGGGAACAGTCGGAGACGAGATCATGGAGACACGGCAATACGATATTATCATCGGGGGCGGCAGTTTCGTCGGCCTCGCGCTCGCTTTAGGGTTGGCGAAATCGGCGCCGGGGTCATTCCGGATTGCCGTCGTTGAACGAATGCCGGTCGATCAAGCGCGAGCGGGGCGCTTCGACGGGCGCTCCGTGGCACTTACCGCCGCTGCGCAGCAAATGCTTCATGCGCTCGGGATCTGGGACAGCATAGACGAAGATGCCCAGCCCGTGCTCGCCATCGATATCACCGACAGTCAGCTCGAAATGCCGATCCGTTCCGTGCTCCTGAACTTCGACACGGCAATCGAAACCGACGAGCCGACCGCCTATATTCTCGAAAATGCGCGTTTGCGCCGCGCGCTTTACGAAGCTGCCGAGCCTGTCAGCGATATCACCATCATCTCACCGGCTAGTATCGCCAGCATCGATCTCGGCGATATATTTGTGAATGCCGCCCTCTCTACGGGGGAAGAGCTGAAAGCAAGCTTGCTGGTCGCAGCGGACGGACAGCGCTCAAGCCTCCGGCAGATGGCCGGTTTTAAGGTCGTCGAATGGAAATCCGATCAGGCCGCCATGACCGGCACGATTGGCCATGAAATGCCGCATAACGGCCATGCCGTTCAGCATTTTCTCCCCTCCGGCCCTTTCGCGCTTCTGCCCATGACAGGCAATCGCTGCTCACTGGTCTGGACGGAAAAAGCCGATGAAGCCCAGCGTATTCTTGGCCTGAGCGATGAGGAGCAATGCGCCGAAATCGAAAAGCGCATGGGCTGGAAGCTCGGTGAGATCTCGCTTCAAGGCAAGCTGTCCTGCTATCCGCTGACGATGACCCTCGCGCGCGGCTTCGTCAAACCGCGTTTCGCGCTTGCGGGCGATGCCGCGCATGGCTTGCATTGGATTGCAGGTCAGGGTCTCAATCACGGGCTGAAAGATGCCGCGGCGCTAACGGAAGTGCTTGTCGATGGCTCGCGGATCGGCCTCGATCCGGGCGATCTGACCATGTTGGAGCGTTACGAACAATGGCGGCGTTTCGATAGTACGACCTCGGCCATGACAGCCGCAACGCTCAACCGGCTCTTCGCAAACGACATCGCACCGCTCAGAATGGTCCGCCAGTTTGGCCTCGGCCTTGTCGACCGTATGCCGATAGCAAAGAGCTTCTTCATGCGCGAAGCGGCCGGTTTGACGGGAACGCTGCCAAAGCTTCTGCGCGGGGAGCTTGCTTAAGTATTTGAACGGATGATTCTAACGCGCCAGACGGCTTGATGAGGCGAGCGGCAGGCGGCGAAACCAAATTTAGAGCGCTTTCAGGCAAAACATGGCCCCGTGAAGCCTGTCCCCGCGCAGGCGGGGAACGGGGCTGGATACCGGTTCGCCGTTCGGAAAGTGCGATAAAGCAAATCGTTAGAGTCGACGCTCCGGCTCAGTCGGAGCGAATTAGGCTCTACTCTTCCAGCTTTCGCGCTTCATCGGGCAGCATGATCGGCACGCCATCCCGGATCGGAAATGCAAGCTTGGCCGCCTCGCTGATCAGCTCTTGCCGCTCACGATCGTAGCGCAATGTCGTCTTTGTCACCGGACAAACCAGGATTTCCAGCAAACGCGGATCGATGGTCTTGCTCATATCCGTTTCTGTCGTCATCTTGGGCTTTCCAGCTAACGTCGCCTCCGCATCTCTAAAGGCTTACCATATATTCATTATCCGGCAAGCTGTGGGCTGTCGAAGGCGAACGATGATCCGTTAGAAGGAAACACTAACATTCGTCACATAATTGCGTTACAATTTTGATATAATTTGGATTCTGTATTTGATTTAGGCATTTTATGAGCACGAAATACGATTCGATATTTCGCGGTCGCTGCCGATGAGTTTTCCCGCAACCATAAGCAAAAAGCGTCTGCCTTTATCACTTTTTCTGAGATTCTTCCGCACCCGCCGCGAGTGGTGAGTGCTGGGAGGAAGATAACGCCAGGGTTCGTCTCGGTGACACTGGCACCGCCACCGAGGCGAATGGGAGACACATATGATTTTAAGTCCGCGCCGCATCGCCAGTAAATTCAGACCACGATCTCTGCAGGGCTTACCTCCATTCATTTTACCTTTTCGAAATAAACGCGGCAAACGGATGCCGATCATTCCAATCGGCCGCATGCATAAGATCTATGGCCGCATTGGTAATCTGGAAGTCCGTCTTGCCCGTTCACGGGGCGATCTGCGCCGGGCGCAAAAACTGCGCTACGAGGTCTTCTATCAGGAGATGGACGCGGTCCCGAATGCAGCCACATTGCTGCGGCGGCGTGATGAAGACCCATATGATAATATTTGCGACCATTTGCTGGTCGTCGATCATGGCAACCTGTCCCCGACCGGCAAGCAGCCTTGGCGCAAACGCGCGCGCGTTGTTGGCACCTACCGCGTCCTCAGGCAAGATGTCGCCGAGGCTCAAGGCGGCTTTTACAGCCAGGGCGAATATAACATCGCACCGCTGATCGCCTCGAAACGAAAAGATTACCAATTCATGGAGCTGGGCCGCTCTTGCGTCCTGAAGCCTTACCGCAACCGGCGTACGGTTGAGCTTTTGTGGCACGGCATATGGACCTATGTGCGCGAGCACGGCGTGGACGTCATGATCGGCTGCGCAAGTTTCCCAGGGATCGATCCCAAGCAGCACGCCATGGCGCTGAGTTTTCTTTATCACAACTCGCTTGCGCCGCTGCCATGGCGCGTTAAAGCGCATGACCGGCATTATGTGAACATGAATATGATCCCGGCAAAAAAACTTGACGCCAAAGCCGCGCTCAAGGCGATGCCGCCGCTCATCAAGGGGTATCTGCGGCTTGGCGCTTATATTGGCGATGGTGCGGTGATCGATCGCCAATTCGGGACGACGGATGTTCTGATCATATTGCCTGTGGAAGCGATCGATGCTCGCTATTTCGGCCATTTCGGCGCGCCGGATGACACGACCTCGGCACTCGGCTCTCCCATTGGCAAACCACTGAGCTAACCTTATGTGAAAGGCGTTATCGAAGCTTGATTCGTTTCGCGTTTTCGGACGGCGAACCGGTGTCCAGCCCCGTCTTCACGGGGCCATGCTTCGCCTGGAAACGCTTTTGATAACGCACAGCTTATTCC
>CAZMAC010000319.1:0-4271 GCA_964564085.1 uncultured Hyphomicrobiaceae bacterium | reverse complement strand
CCTCCATGACGCTCTCGACATTATAGACAATGCCGTCAAAGTTGCAGTTGGTCAGCAAGAGCATCCGCACACGGTCAAGTTTGCCTGCTGCTTTCAGTTGCAAAAGCTGATGCTTGATTTCTTTCAGCGGGACCGCGCCATACATCGAATATTGGCTCAGCGGATAGCTGTCGAGATAGACGACATGCGCACCTGCCAGCACCATGCCGTAATGGTGGGATTTGTGGCAATCGCGGTCCACCAGGACGATATCGCCAGGGCGCACGACGGCTTGAACGACAATTTTATTGCAGGTCGAGGTGCCGTTCGTCGCGAAAAAGGTTTGCTTTGAGCCAAAGGCGCGGGCCGCCAGCTTTTGCGCCTCGCGGATCGGCCCATGCGGTTCGAGCAGGCTGTCAAGGCCGCCCGATGTCGCCGAGGTTTCGGCCAGGAAGATGTTCCGCCCATAAAACGCGCCCATATCCTGAATCCAGTGCGAGCGGGAAATCGATTTGCCGCGGCTGATCGGCATGGCGTGAAAAACGCCGGTCGGCTGTTTGGAATATTCCTTAAGGGCTGAGAAAAAGGGCGTTTTATAGCGGGAATTGACGCCGCGCAGAATGTTGAAATGCAGTTCAGTGAAATCTTCCTGATTGTAGAAGACGCGCCGACATCCGCCCAGATCCTTGCCCGCAATGTCTTCCACCGAACGATCCGTCACCAGATAGACATCGAGCTCAGGGCGCACTTTACCGATCAGGCGGGACAGCTCCGGCCCATATTCATGCGGCTGGAGCGTATCGACATCCTCCTCCTCGCCAATGCGATTGATATAGCGTTTCAAGATCTGCAGTTTGTTGTGGGATTTCAGCGTCAAGCCGGGACGGATGACAATCGCCTGGATGTTATGGTTGAAAAGAATGGCGATCAGCGCATCTTCAAGGCTCGGCACAAAGACTGTTTCATAGTGAAAGGCATCTTCAAGTCGGCGCATGCGAGCAAGATTTTGACGCTGCCATCGCTCCTGCGATTCGGTAACTTCCTCGACGATGAGCACTTCAAAATAGGGACGGTGCATGGCGCGCGCTTCGACGCTGTCATTTTCGTCCTCGCCATCGTCGGCCTCGATATCGTCCCGCACCAAAGGCACCGTTCTGCGGCGGTAAGCACCACTTGTCAGCGCACGGAAAATACGTCGCGTCGTATAGCTGAGATCATCAAAGTGCTGATTTGTCAGCAGACGCTGCAGATGCTCAAACGCAGCACGTCCGGGGAATGCCCAATACATCTCGATCGGCGCAAGAGAATTCAGCAAATCCTGGGCCATGGTGACATGTCTTGCCGTCGACTTGCCGGCGGCTTGATCCCGCAATAAGCGCTCGGTGATCTCACGCAGCGCGCTCCAACGGTCGGCGCGAAGCTGTGTCGCGCTGTAATAGTCGCTTAAGGATCCGGTGTGCGACGTAGTAGCGGTTTGCGACATCTCGCTTCCTCCAATGTTCGTGCTCGTGCCGGAAGGCGGCCCGCGTTTTGATATTGTTACTTCTGTCTCGGCTTTTCCGTTTGCGAATATTTTGATGGTTTTTGTGATCCTGCCGAGTGCGGATCGTGTTGCTCATGGGATTGTGAATGCCGGGTAAGGGCAGCAGACGGCACGCCACTATCGAGCCCGGCCCGCGATCCTCGCTCGGGAACGCTAAGTTCGCCAAGCGTGTGAAGATAGGCATCCGTACCGGAAGTGCGGTCGTAAATGCTGAAATCGGCGCTGCGGTCGCGGAAGCTTTTAAGAAGCTGGCCAAGCCCGTTAATTCCTACTTCGCGCTGGCGTCGGACAAGATCGAGATCGATTTCAAGGGGAAACATTTCTTCCTGACCGGCCGTCTGATAGACGACATTCGCGGACGGATCGACAACGCAGGATTTGCCCACGCCCCCGGCGCCAAGACCGTTCACGCTGAAGACATAGCACTGGAACTGCGCCGCGGTTGCGCGGGTAATCGCAAGTTCGGCTTCCCGGTCGGTTGTCCCGGTCAGGACAGGATGCAACAGCACTTCGACCCCTTGCGAGGTGAGCTGGCGTGTGGTTTCGGGAAACCAGATATCATAACAGATCGAGACACCGAACCGGCCCACATCGGGCACATCGAAAATGCAAAACTCGCTGCCGGCTTCTGCTTCGCGCTCATAAGGCCGGAACGGAAAAATCTTGCGGTAGCGCGCAATAATTTCACCCTGCGGATTAATGACGGAAGAGGTGTTGTAAATTTTGCCGTCCGGTGTTTTTTCGAACATCGAGCCAGGGATCAGCCACACGCCGTGACGCCTGGCAGCGGCCTGAAAGCGTTCCTCGGTCGTCCCCGGGATCGGTTCCGCAAAGCGCGCCAGCGGGCCGAATGGCGCCAGCTCGCTGAAGAGCACCATCTGCACCCATGGAAAACGCGCCATCAAAATATCGAGCCGGTGCTCCATGGCGGTAACATTTTCATTGACCGCCGAGATATGCATTTGAATACCGGCAATGGCGAAGGGGGTCATGAGCGCTCCGGGGTTTATTTCAATTCGATGCGGGTTTTTTTATAGCTAAGTTACGAAATTTCATCCGAGAGCGGATCGGTTTCCTTAAAAGCTGAATGGGACACTCCTTGTATCGCCGTTGCTCATGCTTCACACAAAAGGTGTGAGCGGCTGTTTGGGCTGTCTCGAAGACTCAATCTTCACCCAGCAATGCCCGAAAGGCAAGCCGCCGGGCTCGCCTTTACGTTTTTGCGGCTGGCATCTTGATCGGTTTGCGCTGATTTCCGCCATCTTACGCGGCTTTCAGCGCCGCGCCGAGAGCGCTCAAGCCCTCATCGAGATGGCTGTCTTCGATGGTGAGCGGAGCCAGAAGCCGGACTGTATTGCCGTAATAGCCGCAGGACAGAATAATCAGGCCGTGCTCCAACGCCTTCGCCGTGACGGCTTTTGTTGCGTCCGGGTCCGGGTCATGCGTGCCGCGCTCCTTGACCAGCTCAAAGGCGACCATCGCCCCAAGCCCGCGAATATCGCCGATGGGACGGCAATCGTTCGAGCGCTTGAAGCCCTCGATGCGTTCGATCATCTGCGCGCCGATGCGCTGCGATCGCTCGCAAAGCCCCTCCGTTTCGATAACGTCCAGAACGGCGAGCGCAGCAGCGCAGGCAATCGGGTTGCCGCCATAGGTGCCGCCGAGGCCGCCAGGGTCGGGCGCATCCATAATCTCCGCTTTGCCGATTAAGCCCGATATCGGAAATCCGCCGCCAAGCGCCTTGGCGATCGGGATCAGGTCAGGCTCGACATCGTAATGCTCGATAGCAAAGAGTTTGCCCGTACGCGCGAAACCGCTTTGCACCTCATCGGCGACCAAACAAATTCCGTGCGCATCGCAAATTTCGCGTAGCGCTTTGATGAAGCTCTTCGGCGCAACGTAAAAGCCGCCCTCGCCTTGCACGGGCTCAATGACAATGGCCGCGACCTGATCGGGCGATAGATCGGATTTGAAGATATGATCGAGCGCACGCAGGCTGTCGGCTTCGCTCGTTCCGTGATGCGGGATCGGGAACGGGACGTGAAAGATGCCGGGGGGCATCATTCCGAATTTTGCGCGATAAGGAACGATTTTACCGGTCATCGCCATGGTCAGCAGCGTCCGGCCGTGAAAGCCGCCCGTGAAGGTAATGACGCCGGGGCGTCCCGTATGGGCGCGGGCGATTTTTACCGCGTTTTCGGTTGCCTCCGCGCCGGTGGTGAAGAAGAGCGTCTTCGCATCGCGGATCGGCGCGAGCGCGTTGAGCCTTTCGGCGAGCTCGACATAGACGTCATAGCCTGCAACTTGAAACGCCACATGGGCGAAACGGTCCATTTGCCCGCGTGCCGCCTCAACGACTTTCGGATGGAGATGGCCGGTATTCGTCACTGCGATGCCGGAGGCAAAATCAAGAAAGCGCCGGCCTTCAGTGTCCCAGACCTCAGCGTTTCGCGCGCGTTCAACAAAAACTGGCGAAGCTGTTGCGACGCCGCGAGGAACGGCATGATGGCGGCGTTGAAGCAGGTCGGAATTGGTTGTCATAATCAAACCTCTCGGCTGTGAGGGAAGCCCCGCGTCATTTCGACATTGTTTTCGGGGCCGATCCTGCGGGATGGCGAAATGGCTTGCCATCGCCCGCGCATACTGTTTTTCTAATCAAAGCGATTAGAATAATAAGCATGATCGATATTCTGATCAAATCAATTATTTTTCTAATCGCATATGGAAAGCGATTCTTTGAGGGCATGCC
>CAZMAC010000318.1:0-4283 GCA_964564085.1 uncultured Hyphomicrobiaceae bacterium | reverse complement strand
GGGCTTCTTCGTGCTACTGCCGAAGGACGCACTTGCGCTTGAGCCGAAATGGCCGAAGGGAAGCTACAAGTATATAGTGGTCGATCAGGATCTGCGCAGCATTATTACGGAATTTGGCCGCAATACCCGCCTGGCCGTGAAAATGAGCCCTGAGGTACTGGCCACGCGCATTCGAGGAAAGCTGCCCGTCACGAGCGCGAAGAATTTTCTCGAAGCGCTGTGTGAGCGTTACGGGTTGAATTGGTATTTCGATGGGGCCGCGCTACATATCAGCACATGGAACGAAGCGCAGGCAGAATTGATGGATTTGGGCCGGCTCTCGCCTTCAACCGTTCAGCGTAGATTGCAGGAACTGGGGATTGCGAATGACCGCTACACGGTAAAGGGGACGAATGAAGGCAAGATTTTGTCCGTTGCCGGTCCGCCTGCTTATCGCAATATCGTTCGGCAAACGATCGCCGCACTAAAGAAACCAGTCGCCACTCCGGTTGTTCGTGAAGTTGCGGCGGAGGATAAGGTGGAGGTTCGTGTTTTTCGCGGAACGCGCTAAGGCAAAAATGAGAAAAACCGTGCTGTTTTTGCTTAATTAGCCCGCATTCGATGATTGACCTCAGAATTTGCAAATTTTGGTGTAATATTTGGTTTAGCTAAGATTAACGGGGTTGGAGGCTGAAATGGAAGTCACAGGAATTGACGGAACGGGTGTCGCTGCGAGTGCAGAAACAGCAAGTGCGCAAGATATCGCTGATGCAGAGGCTGCATTGGGAGACGCAATTGCATCTGCTGCCTTTTCAATTGCCATGAATAGTACCTCAATCCTGCTCGAACAACTGAGCGAAATTCGGAACGAGTAATAAGCCGGGCCGAGACAATTCCTGGTTCAGGTAATGTGAGGACAAATGCCTTCAGTCAATGCAGTTGCAGCTCCGGATGCATTCGGACAGACCGGGGTAACGCAAACGACGACCCCGATGGCCGAGCAGAAACTACTCGACTATTTAGCGCAGTATCAAGCTCAGGGCCTGCAAAGCGGCCGCAATATGGGCAACCCCTCTGCATTGAGTGGTGAAGCGCTGAGAGCGCTGAATGGGTATTTCGAACGCGCCACAAATCTACAGGAGATGGCGTCCAGAAAGGCGAGTGCGATGAGTGAAACTGGAGATAAAGCGCTTGTACCGGCGCAGAGCGGTCAGCCTTCCGCAGCTCTGCAAACCGGCTCACCCGAAGTGCTTCAGCCAGCTCACGAGCAGACCGCGCTGGAGCCGGCGGAAAGCGTGCCACCCGTGGACGAAGCTGAACTGGAGCGAACGATCGAGGTCCTGTTGAAAGTCATGCATTACAGCATGGAAACAGGAATGATTACCACGGCAAGCGGTAATATCAGCAAGTCCACCCAAACGCTCATTCGAGGACAATAGATCCGCTTACCGAAATGGATAAGAGTACGAACAGGAGAAGCCGAACCCGGTTTTCCATTCGTAGTTTGCTTCCTGACTTACCCAGGACTTTCCCGACAGTACAGAGCAGGTGAGGGACAGTTTGCAAGAAGAGAACAATATTTTGGCATCTCTTCCCGTTCGCCTTGTCTTCCAAACGGGACAAGCGGAGGTGCCGCTCAGTGACATTGAGCAACTTGCGCCCGGCGCGGTGCTCCCCATCGATCGGACGATCAACGACATGTTCGATGTCGTTGTGAATGGTACGATCATCGGGCGTGCGGGCCTTGTCCAAACCGATGATGGCCTGGCCGTGCGCGTGATCAGACTCAATTCCGATGGTTGACACCCAATTCAATCTCTTCGGCCTTCTTGTTGCGCTGATCGCGTTCGGTCTCATACCGCTATTCGTCGTGACCATGACGAGCTTTCTGAAAATCGCCGTCGTCATGTTTCTCGTACGAAATGCGCTGGGTGTGCAACAGACGCCGCCCAATGTCGTTCTTTACGCAATTGCCCTTGTCCTGACGATCTATGTCAGCTCGCCCCTATTGGGGGATGTCTATGGCCGTTTGAATGCCTCGCCCATCGATATGAACTCGGTGACGGGTGTCCAGGAGGCGGCAGAACGCATCAAACAGCCGGTCAAAGACCACCTGCAGCGGTATTCGCGCCCGAGCGAGCGCGAGTTCTTTCTCGCGGCGACCGAGCGGATCTGGCCGGAAACGGCAAGAACGGATTTGAGCAAGGACAGCGTGGTCGTGATGCTGCCCGCCTTTGTCAGCTCGGAGCTGACCCGCGCCTTTGAAATCGGTTTTCTGCTTTATCTGCCATTTCTGGTGATCGATCTCATCGTTGCCAACATCCTCATGGCCATGGGAATGATCATGGTGGCACCGACGCTCATTTCGATTCCGCTCAAATTGTTCTTATTCGTAACTGTCGACGGCTGGTCACGCCTTCTCCACGGCTTGATCCTGACCTATGGCAATTAGAGCGCTTTCAGGCGAAGTGGATGCCGGTTCGCCGCTCGGAAAGCGCGGTAAAACAAACAGTTAGAGCCGACGCTCTAAGCCGCAGGACTTACGCATGTATAACGATGTGTTTCTGGTCAATGTGAACAATGCGCTGATGACGGTGCTGATCGTATCGGCGCCGATCCTGTTATCAGCGGTTGTCATCGGTATTACCGTGGGGCTCTTGCAGGCCTTGACACAGATCCACGATCAGACATTGCCGCAGGCCGTGAAACTCATTGCAACATTGTTGATCATCATGACGCTGGGACCGCTTTTCGGCCAGATGGTTGTGGATCAGGCGTCGACAAGTCTGGATGAATTTCCTGTCATGACGCGCTAGCTCAACTGTCGGCGTCCATTTGGACGCGCGTTGCTCTAACTTTTCGAAATAGATCAACTGGACGACTTTCAGTCGGTTGATCTAGAGCCTAATCCGCTCCGACTGAATCGGAGCGTCGGCTCTAACCTTTTATCTTATCGCGCTTTCCGAGCGGCGAACCAGTATCCAGCCCCGTTCCCCGCCTGCGCGGGGACAAGCTTCACGGGGCCATGCTTCGCCTGAAAGCGCTCTCGCAGTGCGGAAGCGCCTATGTTGGCAGTTGAACCATTCGCGGCGTTTGAGGTTTATGTCGTAGCAGCGGCCATTGCCGTTGCACGCATGAGCGGCGTGATCCTGATCATGCCCGTTTTTACGCGGATCGGGCTGACAGGCATTTTGCGCAGCGCCGTCGCTCTTGCCTTTGCTCTCCCGCTTGTGCCTATGACAGCGGAACTTGCACAGACACAGGACCTGTCTTTCGGTTATCTTGCCGCAATCCTTCTCAAGGAGTTTTTCATTGGGGCGATCATCGGGCTTGTTCTCGGCATTCCGATCTGGGCTGCGGAAACCGCCGGCGAAATTCTTGACCTGCAGCGCGGCGTGACATTCGCTGAATTGGCCGACCCGAATTTTACGACGCAAAACAACGCAACCGGCATACTTTTCTCGCTAACCATCATCGCGATCTTTTTTGCCAGCGGCGGCCTGACAATTATGCTGCAAACGATCTATGACAGCTACAGCCTTTGGCCTGTTGCAAATTTTCTCCCGGTCTTCGGCGAAGGCTCCGGCATCGTCTTTCTCGGCTTGCTCGATAATATGCTGGGTCTGGGTTTTATGCTCGTGGCGCCGATCATTCTTGCTATGCTGTTGTCCGATCTCTCTCTCGCTATCGTCGCGCGCGCCGCACCTCATATGAACGTCTTCGTTCTTTCCCTTACGGTCAAAAATTTCGTGTTTTCCCTGCTTCTCGTTCTCTACGGCGTCTTTATGTTCAGCTATATGCGCGAGGATCTGAGCTGGTTCGCGACGGGCCTTGACCGGCTGCAGAAAATTATCCCGTCCGCAGGGCCTTAAAACGGAGGCTTCAACCAGCTTCGCGGGACCGCCAGGGTGGCGGAACAGATGAAATTGAAATTTTAACAGCTCTTCATTGATGGTATATTTTGACTATACTTCGGATTGGAAAGGTCAAAGCCATGACATTGCGCGGCTTTCGCACCAGCATCGGCCTCAGCATCGCGATTATACTGCTTTTGAGCACATCCACGGCCAATGCCGAGAAGACATGTTATTGCCGGACATCGACCGGCGAGCGGGTGGAAGTCGGCACTGTCACATGCCTTAAGACAAATAACGGCCCAAAAGAAGCGCGTTGCGGTTTCGTCTTGAACAATACGGCCTGGAAATTTACCGGAAAGTCATGCCCATTAGCGCAACGCGAGTCCAATTGGACGCGGACAGTTGCTCTAACCTTTTAAAATAGATCAACTTTTCCGCGCTTAATCG
>CAZMAC010000317.1:0-4289 GCA_964564085.1 uncultured Hyphomicrobiaceae bacterium | reverse complement strand
TCAGTCCCCAACAGCAATATCTCAGACCGCGTTTTATCGATTGTGAAGAACGCCTTAGATAAAGGCACGCTGACCCGTGAGAGGATCGGAGTTTCCTACGACCGGATTATCGAATTGAAAACACGGCTGGCAGAGTCTGCGAAAACGGTCGCCTCCGCCCAGCAGCAGGAACCAAAAACGAGAGATTTCTGAATCCTTTGAATGATTTGAGCCCCACATCTTTCAAAAGAGCTTGGCCATCTTGTCGAGGCGTTTAAGCAAGGCCGGAAGCGTTTCGGCCATATCTTCTGAGATCAGGCCCGGCCCGATTGTTCTGGCAAGTTCTGAATGCATCCATACGGCAGCGGCGGCGGCATCGAAAGGCGACATGCCCTGCGCGCCCAAACCGACAATCATTCCGGCGAGGACATCGCCCGTTCCAGCCGTCGCCAGCCAGGCGGGGGAGTCCTCCGAAATCGCTGAAAGCCCATCAGGGGCCGCAACGACAGTGTCGGGCCCTTTGAAAATCACGACAGCGCCGGAAATCTCTGCGGCGCGTTTGGCTTGCTCAAGCTTCGACTCTGCATTTCCCAGTTCGGGAAACAGCCGGTCGAATTCGCCCTTGTGCGGCGTTAGAATGGCTGGAGCGGAACGCTGCTGAATAAGACTGAATAATTCCTGCGGATTCTCTTCAAAGGCCGTCAGGCCGTCCGCGTCAATCACGACGGATGCCTCGCTCGACAAAACAGCAGCGACATTATCTTTGGTTTCATGCGTAGCCCCAGCCCCCGGGCCGATGAGCACGGCATTGAGCCGCGGATCGCTGATCAGGAAATCGGCAAGGTTTGCAGAGCCGTCATAGACAGCCAGCATGATAGAGGTCAGCTGCGCCGCATTGATATAAAAGGCGCTCTTAGAGGTTGCCACAGAAACGAGACCGGCGCCGATACGCAAGGCGGCTCTTGCCCCGAGTCTCGATGCGCCCGTGCTTTCCATCGGACCTGAGACGACCACTGCATGCCCCCGGTCATACTTATGGCCGTCATGCTTCAAGCGCGGATAATATCGCAGCCAGAAATCGGGTTCGTTCAGAAATGTTTGTGGTGCAACTTCGGCGAGTACGCTGTTTGGAATACCGATATCGACAGAGCGCACCTCGCCGGAATAGCGTTTGCCCGGCAACAGGACGTGCCCCGTTTTGCGCCGAAAAAAAGTAACCGTTGAAACGGCTTCGAAGGCGATCCCGTGAACATTACCGAATGTTGCGTCGATGCCGGTTGGCACGTCAACCGCGACGACAGGAAGCTTACGCTGTGTCGTGTCCTCGATGATCTCGGCAACGATCCCGTTAACCGGACCTTTCAGACCCGATCCCCAGATCGCATCGACAATCACCTCCGCGCCTTCAAGGGAGCGCGGCGTGAGTTGCTCAATCGACTCGTCCCAGCGGCGCGCCATCTCCTTCGGGTCAGACCGCAGCTCCTCCGGTTTGCATAACAGCCCCAGGCGCACATGATAGCCGCGCTCGCGCAAGGTCCTCGCGCAGACAAAGCCATCACCGCCATTATTTCCCGGTCCGCAGCAAACAAGCACTTTGCTTCCCCGGGGGAAGCGCTTGACAACTTCCTCGGCAACACCGCGGCCGGCGTTTTCCATCAACGTCAGGCTGGGCGTACCGCTATCGATCGTGATTTGTTCGGCGCGGCGCATCTCGTCCGCAGTGAGGAGTTCAAGCAAGGGACTGCCTACTAACTAACACGCAATCTATCCAGGACAGCGCAACTTAGCTGAAATTTGTGGCGAGTGGTAGAAAATGGTGCATGGATAAAGCACTCAAATTTCGGGCAATGTCGTGGCGACAGAAACTTGTAGTTTACAATGCCACAACCTCATTTAAGCCTGTAATTAAGGCAATTGCCTAATTAAAATGCAATAGATGCCTTGCATCTGTCCAAGCCGAATGGATCGGCACCGACACGGGACAGATGAGACAGGCTTTTTAATATTTGAACGATCGATTTGGCACGAAGTGTGCTTAGTAGCATGCAGCATTGGTGGCGTCGCTATTGAAGCGGGAGGGCAAACTGAAATGAAAAAAATCGAAGCCGTTATTAAGCCATTCAAGCTCGATGAAGTGAAAGAAGCGCTTCAAGAGATCGGTTTACAGGGCATAACGGTGACTGAAGCAAAGGGGTTCGGCCGGCAAAAAGGACATACGGAGCTTTATCGCGGAGCAGAATATGTCGTTGACTTTCTGCCGAAGGTGAAAATCGAGGTCGTACTTGCAGACGATATGCTCGAGAAGGCCATCGATGCAATACAGAACGCGGCAAAGACGGGCCGCATCGGAGATGGCAAAATTTTTGTCTATACGCTTGATGATGCGATCCGCATTCGAACAGGTGAAACAGGTGTCGATGCGATCTGAAATGGAGATCAAACCATCCCCCTTGTGTTTTCCCTCGGCCATCAAAAATCGAAAGGTTAGGCTTTTGCCGTAAAAATGTGGTTGTCGCACGAATGTCTTCCGACAAATATGACACCGCTCAATTCAAGTCATTAATCTGAAACCCATAACCAAGTGCGAGGGAGCTAGATGACAAGCGCCACCGAAGTTGTTCAGAAGATCAAGGATCAAGACATTAAATTCGTCGATCTGCGTTTTACGGATCCGCGCGGAAAGATGCAGCATGTCACCATGGATGCCGGCCTTATGGACGAAGGCGCCTTCGCCGACGGCGTTATGTTCGATGGTTCCTCAATTGCTGGCTGGAAGGTGATTAACGAGTCCGACATGACACTGATGCCGGACCCGGAAACATCTCATATCGATCCGTTTTTTGCCCAGTCGACGCTCGCCATTTTCTGCGACGTTCTGGAGCCTTCGACGGGCGAGCGCTATGAGCGCGACCCTCGCGGCACGGCGCGTAAAGCCGAAGCCTATCTGCGTGAGACAGGCTTGGGCGATAAAGTCTTTTTCGGTCCGGAAGCGGAATTCTTCATGTTCGACGATGTCCGCTTTTCCTCAGATCCCTATGCTTGCGGCTTTAAGCTGGACTCAACTGAGCTGCCCTCGAACATGGGCACGGAATATGAGATGGGCAATCTCGGCCACAGGCCGCGCACAAAAAGCGGTTACTTCCCTGTCCCACCTATCGACAGCGCCCAGGATATTCGCTCCGAAATGCTTTCCGTGATGGCCGAAATGGGTGTGGCCACCGAAAAGCATCACCATGAAGTGGGCGCCGCCCAGCATGAGCTGGGCATCAAATTCGGCCCGATGACGCGGATGGCCGATCATCTCCAAGTCTATAAATATGTCGTACACATGGTTGCGCAGAACTACGGCAAAACCGCAACATTTATGCCGAAGCCGGTTTTCGGTGATAACGGCTCGGGTATGCATTGCCATCAGTCGATCTGGAAGGGAGATACACCGGTTTTCGCTGGAAATCTTTATGCGGATCTTTCAGAGACCTGCCTGTTCTACATTGGCGGCATTCTGAAGCATGCCAAAGCGCTGAATGCTTTCACAAATCCGTCGACAAACTCTTATAAGCGCCTGGTGCCGGGTTATGAAGCGCCCGTCCTTCGTGCTTACTCCTCGCGTAACCGCTCGGCCTCCTGCCGTATTCCGGTGGTGTCGAGCCCGAAGGCCAAGCGTGTTGAAATCCGCTTTCCCGATCCGACCGCAAATCCTTATCTTGCTTTTGCGGCTATGCTGATGGCCGGACTCGATGGCATCACGAACCGCATTCATCCGGGCGATCCGATCGACAAAAACCTTTATGATCTGCCGCCGGAGGAGCTGAAAAACATCCCGACCGTTTCCGGATCTCTTCTTGAAGCCATCGAAAATCTCGATTCAGACCGTGACTTCCTCAAGCAGGGCGGTGTCTTCAGCGACGATCAGATCGATGCCTATATCGAGCTGAAGATGGAAGAATATGATCAGTATCGCATGATGCCACATCCGGTTGAGTTTGATCTGTATTACAGCGCCTGATCTCTCCTTTCGCAGGCACGCTGGGGCGGCTTCGTGCCGCCCCTTTTTTATGTCGGTAGGGCATTTCATGTTGTCTTGCGCTAGAATCGCTTTGGGATGGCAGGCCCGATATACAGACGCTCAAACATGGAAATGACGACGGCTCCGAAAGCGAGCGCCGCGCCATCAGTAAACTTAATGCTGCTCTATTCACGCACGGCGCGTTAGGGGAAAAGCTGCGGAATGACGGAGAACTTGCGAAATTAGTTGGCTAAAAAGCCAAGAATAGCGCCGAGCCCGGACGTTATTGTCTGATAAAACAAAA
>CAZMAC010000316.1:0-4294 GCA_964564085.1 uncultured Hyphomicrobiaceae bacterium | reverse complement strand
CGGCGAGATCCGTATTGAGTTCATCGGGGACAACCAGATCTGCGGCCAGCTCTCCTGTGTGAAGAAAACGCAGCAAGGCATTGTCGACATCTATGCCGCCTCGACCCAAAACTCGGCCGGCGGCGCACCGTACTACAACGTGCTCGACTATGCCTATATGTTCCCGACCCGGGCTTCAGAGTACTACTTCCTTTATCATCCCGCGAGCGAGAAAATCCTTCGTGAGCCGCTGCGCAGGATGCACAAGATGCATTTCCTGTTCTCGGTCTGTCAGCTTCGCGGGCTCCAGATGGGCCTGAAGTGGAAAGATCGTCCGGATGTTACCAAGATCGAAGAGCTGTTCGGCACCAAGAACCGTGTCACGGGCACGCAACTTGGACGGATCGCGATGCAGCTTCTCAATCTCAATCCGTCGCCGATCGCGTGGGAGGAGACTCTCGACGGTCTGAAGCAGGGGCTAATCGACGGTGCAGAGACGTGGTCTTCCGCGGTTGCTTACGCCAATATGGCTCCTGTGGTCAGTCAGGTTATCGATCTGCGCTTCTTCTCCGGCTTCGAGCATACCGCGATGAATTCCGACGTGTTCGACGGCCTCGAAAGTCATCTCCAGGACGCGGTTATGGAGTCCGCCTACTTCACACAAGCCCTGATTCAGGGTGCGCACGAAGCCGCGCTCGTCAACACGGTCGGCCATTCGGTGCCGCAGCTTCCCGGAACGATCTTTGTAAAGCACGGCACACGGTTCGTGCCGCTGTCTGATGAGGAGCGTGAGAAGGCCGCGCGGATGTGTGCGCCCGAGCACGTCCCAGAGCCTTGGGAAGAGTGGCGTGAGCGCATCAACAAATGGGCTGGCGGCATCGACACCTACACCGAGGTTCACCGGATCGCGCGGGAACTTCCGGCGGACACGCTGGTGGAAAATGTCGAACCCCGCCGCTGGTGGAAAGGCTGACATAGGGCAATCCGGGCCGAAGAAGAAACAGGGCCGTGCGTGCATGCGCGGCCCTCCTCCAAAATCTTGCCAATGATGTGATGGTAGGCGTCGTGCATTGAAACCGATCGCACGACGCATCCATGGAGCGAACCAAGATGACAACAACCGAAGTCGCAGGCTCCGCGGTCGGTCGCGCGACGGATGCAAACGATCCCCGTGCCGTGACAAAGCGGCTCTCAGGCAGGGTCCTCGTCAACGGAGCTCTCTGCAAAGCGGAGACGGGCGAGCAGTTCGAGGTGATCCACCCGGGAGATCTGAGCGTCATCGGCACGGCGCCCCAATGCGGCAAGGCCGATGTCGACATGGCTGTCGAAGCGGCACGACGGGCTCAGATCTTGTGGCGCGGGGTGCCAGCGCGCGACCGAGGCCGGATGCTTCAGAAGGCCGCAGACGCCGTGGAGGCTGAGCATGACATTGTTGAGCGCGTATTGTCGCTCGACACAGGAAATGCGCTCCGCACGCAAGCACGGCCGGAGACCGGATCGGCGATCGACTTGACGCGGATGTTCGGCGGCCTCGCAGGCGAGCTCAAGGGCGAGACCGTGCCCGCCGCAACGCCCAACGTGCTTCACTACACGACCCGCGATCCCATCGGGGTCGTCGCTGGCATCATCCCCTGGAACGCACCGCTTTTCCTATTTGTCGCAAAGATTGCGCCCGCCATTACGGCCGGTAACGCGGTCGTGGTCAAGACCGCGGAACAGGCGCCATTCTGCGTATTGCTGATGGCCGAGATCATGAACCGGGAGCTGCCGCCCGGCGTGTTGAACGTGATTTCAGGCTATGGCGAGGAATGCGGACGCCCGCTGGTCGAGCACCCGGTCGTTCGCAAGGTCACGTTCACGGGCTCGCTCGCGGTCGGCCAGAAAATTGCGGGCTATGCCGCCCCCAAGCTCTGCCCTGTCACGCTGGAGCTTGGTGGCAAGAACCCGAGCATCCTGCTCGCCGATGCCGATCTTGACCTGGCGATCCCCGGTATCATAGACGGTATGCGCTACACGCGGCAAGGGCAGGCCTGCACTGCCGCCTCGCGCGTATTCATCCACGAAACAATCTATGACCGTGTCGTCGAAGGCGTCGCGGCAAAGCTCGCAGGGATCAGACTGGGTGATCCGCTCGAAGAGGCCACGGACATGGGAGCGATAATCTCTGCCGAGCAGTTTGACCGGACGCTACGCTATATGGAGATCGCGAAGGGAACCCCCGGCGCAAGGGTGATCTTCGGCGGCGAACAACCAACAGATCCCGCACTCGCCGACGGCTACTACTACCCGCCAACACTTCTTGATGGCATCGGTCTTGAGTCGAAGGTCTGTCAGGATGAGATTTTTGGTCCCATTGCCACCGCCCTGCCATTCCGCGACTTCGATGAAATGATCGCCCAGGCCAACGACACCCCATACGGACTCTCCGCAAATTTGTGGACCCGCGATCTCTCCCGGGCATTCGAGTATATCGACCGCATCGAGGCGGGGTTCGTGCAGGTCAACCAGTGCGCCGCCCCGCGTTCGAACGTATCCTATGGCGGCCTGAAAATGAGCGGGCTCGGCAAGGAGTATGCGCTCGATAGTATGATCAACCACTTCACATCTTCGAAGACTGTTTTGATCAACCGGGGTACGCCTGGACCGGCGGTTGAATTGAGCATCGGACCGAAAAGTGCTTAGCTGTTTTCGGACAAATCCGATGCTTAAGCAAAAGACTGGCATCGGACCGAAAAGCATGTCCCCGCGAAGACGGGGATGCGTAGCGGTTTTCGAATAAATTCGATGCCAGAACAAAAGGTTAGAGCAGCTCTTATGCTTCCAATAAAATCTGCTGCTCTAGAATAGCGAGGCGCGCAGCATGTCGGACGCAATCGGATTCATCGGTCTCGGCAATATGGGGATGCCCATGGCTGAGCAATTGTTGAAGGCGGGCCATCAGGTCAAAGCTTTCGATATGTCGGCTGAGGCTTTGGCGAAAGCGGAAACGATGGGAGCTTCCATCGCCACCTCAATTGCCGATGCCGCAAAGGGCGCATCCGTAGTGATCACGATGTTGCCAGCCAGCCGGCACGTGCGGGCTGTCTATGTCGGCCCGGATGGGCTGATTGCCGCTGCCGCACCAGGGACACTACTGATCGAATCGTCGACCATAGACGTCGACACCTCACGGGAAGTCGGACGCCTTGCCGTTCAGGCCGGCCTGGAATTGATCGATGCGCCGGTCACTGGCGGCGTCATGGCTGCACGCATCGGCAAGTTGAACTTTATCGTCGGCGGTACGGAGGACGCATTTGAGCGCGCCAAGCCCATTCTTGGGGTCATGGGCAAGAACCTGCTCTATGCCGGCGCGCAAGGCAGCGGCATCGGTGTCAAGATCTGCAACAATATGTGCCTCGCCGTATCGATGATCGCAGCGGCTGAAACCTTGATGCTGGCAAAGCGGCTGGGACTCGACGTCAAGCGGACGCATGAGATTATCTCCAACGCATCGGGTCAGAACTGGGCGCTCAGCAATTACCCGCCATTACCCGATCTCGTCGAGGGCGTTCCGGCCGACAACAAGTACAAGCCCGGCTTCACCGCCGAGATGATGCGCAAGGATCTGCGTCTCGCCCTGGACGCAGTCACGTCTGTCGACGCCTGCACGCCTATGGGCGCCCAGGCGCTAGCCGTCTATTCGATGTTCTGCGCAAATGGCGATGCTGCGACCGACTATTCCGGGATCTCGAAACTCGTTGGCGGTGATGCCTGGGATTATCCCTTCGATCCTTCACCAGCGTAACGTTAACCGCACGTGCTTTCGTAAGGCCGCGCATCTTCGCGGAAATTGCATTGCCGGCGACGTAGTGCATTGATTCGAATGAAGGCTCCGGCCGGGGTTTGGAAGAATAGATGCACAAAAAAAGAGCCATAGCACTGGTTTATGAACAATGTGAATGTGTCAGTGCGGTAGGTCGTGCGATCAAATAAAATGAAAACATCTGAGCACCTTCTTTTTGTACGCCCATAGCGACCGGGTGTTATGGATGGATAAGGGTCTCAATCTACGCAATTTTGGCGCCACTGCCTGGGACGATATGTGGTGGCAGCCTTGTAACTTCCCTAAGCCACTGTTGGAAGAGCGATCTTCCACGAAGCAATGAAGCGAGCATTTGACACGCCTTCTTTCGGAAGGCCGTTTTTATCGCAGAGATGGCGCATTCGCGCTGAGCAGCCAATCCTACACGGTTGGGAACCGGAAATCATGTCTCCAGACAACAGAGCAATCCCAGCGTGACGCATGAGACCGAACATATCGTCCAGATCGCCCCGC
>CAZMAC010000315.1:0-4313 GCA_964564085.1 uncultured Hyphomicrobiaceae bacterium | reverse complement strand
CAATCCATCGACCGCCGTCATTACAAAACTCTATTTCGGAGCTCCCGCTGAACGCAATAATTCGGCGCTGTTTCAGTTTTTCAGTGACGAAGAATGGGACCGCATTATGGCCGGAGGGAGGGCTGCGGCCATGGCGACCGAGCGTCACGCAGCACTTGACCCCGAACAATTGGCGGCCCCTCTTGAGGAATTGCGCCAGCGCGCAGAGAATCGCCTTGGGTCGAAATACGAGTCACTTCTTGGCAAACATCATCTGTTTTCTTCGGTCACGGATGGGCTCCTGGGCAGATATATTAGTGCTGGCGACTATGACGATATAGACAGTGAGGAAGAAGAAAAACGGCACTACTCCGACATCACAAAAAATGCTGAAGTCTATTTGGAAGGTCAGCCGCTCGGTTATCCGTCGGTCATTATTGATACGCCTGGTGTCAACGATCCATTCCTCGTCCGCGATGAGATCACCCACGGAAACCTCGGTGAGGCGGATATCTATCTGGTCGTCTTAACAGCGCAGCAGCCTCTATCGAAAAGCGATCTGGCGCTGTTGCGGATGTTGAAAGGCTTGCAAAAAGACCGGATCATCGCCGTTGTCAATCGCATCGACCTCGTCAATGTCGGGAATGGCGAGGCGGAGAAACTGGCCTCACATGTCCGCTCAAGTTTAAAGCGCGAATTTCCCCATGCCGACATACCGGTGATTCTAGCGAGCGCGCATTGGGGCAATGTTGCCCTTAGCGGTGACAGCGCGGAGCTCGATTACATCCTTTCATCATCTTTTTCAGACTACGCAAAAGACATGGCCCGGCGAGGCGAGCCCGGTTTCGAAGCGCCCCGGCCCGACTGGGATCCGGAGCGCACAGGCTCGGTCCTCTATCGCGCATCGGGGATACCTGCAATTGTTTCATCGATCTCAAGGCTTATTGGCCATTCAGTTACGGCTGAGCGCCTTTTACCTGCGGCTTCAACGCTTGGCGCGATCGCGGAAAATACGGCCATTTCAACCGGCTACAGTTTGAATACGCTTCAAGACGGCGACCAGAACGATGACTGGGTCCGCGGCAAGGCGAGCCGGAGTCTTGAGCAATTGGAGCATCTCCTTTCGGAAGTCGAGACAACGCTTACCCATTGTGAGCAAGACTTCACGAAAACGACTCATAATGAGGTCGGCCGTTTACGGCGTTTCATGATTTACACGGTTCAGAACTTTGCCGAACAACAGCGCGAAAAGCTTATTCAATACGGATCATACGCGCTGTTCCGCAGTGAATTTCAGGAGCAAATGTTCCAGCTGCGTTCGCAGCTCGCGGAGGATTTTTATAAGTACTTCACTGAAATATCGAAACAATTCTTGGTTCGGCAGCAGGAAGCCGAAACGTTCCTGCGCCAGACAGTAAAGACGGCTTTGCCTGATCTGACCGAAGTTCTGCGCTTTGGTGTCCAGTCAGGGAATCTACCGCCGCCCTCGATCATGCCGCTTAGTAAGATGATCAGCCTCGATATGGACAGCTACTGGAATGCGCGCGCGCATGCGACCGAAATCAACCCTGCAGAGGCCGATCGCTTTCAGGGCCTTGTTTCATCCGCATTTGCTGAATTGATCGAAGAACTTTTCGAAAGCGCCGAAACGACGCAAAATGGCCATGTTTCGGAAGCGCTTCGTCGTTTACGTTTTTTGAGTTACAGTGCTATTTATCCAATAGCTCAGCAATTGCAGGAGCTGGTAAGCGCGCGCAAGGCGGTTGCCGGCAATGCAAATGAGGGATTGGAATGGGGTGCGCCGTTTTTCTGGGACCAGTTTCTCGATGAATGCCGCGCTCATTTAGTACGCTGCGAGCAGCTTGGCGCTGACGCCTCCACGATCCGCCGCCAATGCATAGAAATGATAAGCAGCTAGAGGGTTCGCGTGGGTGGGCATAAGAGAAGACGAACTTTTTTCTGAGCTGAAAAAGCTACACGCGGTTCTTGCGGTCCCGCGCACTGGAAGGCTGCGGTCGCGTCATAGATCGGTTTGCAACGCAATCGACAAGCTCGTGGCCATTTTGGCGCGCCCCATGCGCATCGCGGTCCTTGGAGAGCAGAATTCCGGCAAGTCACTCCTCATCAATTATCTCTTGAAGCATCAGATTTTGCCATCCGGCAGCTTTTCCGGCGAGAGCACCGAGCTTCTTATTCGCTATGCATCAGAGCCATCGGTGAACGCGGTCAGCGCTGATGGAAGCCACATTCGGCTGACATCGAAAGCGTTTGGCCGTCTCGTAAAACCTGAAATGCGAAATACGTCAATTACGTCTGGCGTTATCTATGACGCCTGGCATCCGGATAAGCGCCAATCTGCCCTATTAGGAAGCGCAAGCGGTCTCGTCCTGGAAACGCGTAAAAAGCCCCTTCCGCCGCCGAGGCTGATCGAGGTCGGCCTGCCGCTTGGTTTCCTGAAACGGATCGAGCTCGTCGAAGTGAGAGCTTTTCCGGATGGTAAGGCGACAAGCCCATCCAGACGTGTCTTCCGGGGCGTGGACTCTACGATCTGGTGCACCCTTGCCACCCAGGCTTGGAAAGAAACCGAGATTCTGACGCTGAAATCTGTGCCGGCGGCGCACCGCAAATCTTCATTAATGCTCGTGACTTACAAGGACGCAATTCGGAGCGCGAAAGACGAGGCGAAAATTCTGGCTCGGCTTCGCCATTCGACCAAGAGCCTTTTCAATGACGTCGTTCTCGTATCGCTGAGGGATGCGGTACAATCTTTGCTCGATCGGGATAAGGAAACGGCAGAACGTTTTCGCTCGGGCAGCAATATCGAAGGCGCCGAAAACGCTCTGATTGCCATGATGATGGAGTGGCGGATCCGCCGTCTGCATAAGGCCAGCCGCATCATACACCGGGCGGCTGTCACGGTTGCCAGTTCGGCATATGGCCGCGACATGGCCCGCGCGCGCGAAATCGCTGTCCGGCTCGATCGTCTCGCGACCGAATTCCTCAAAGTGTCCCCGCGCATTTCTCTCTCCAATCGTGCGGCCTAACGATCAGAACAGTTGAAACGTTTTGTGTTGATTGAGATGGACTGATCCGAAATGATTGCCCGTAGAAAGCAGCTTTGTTCGAATTGCCGCTTTTTCTGTCAGGATGTTGATCCAGAGAAACGGCTTTATTTCGACGAAAAGAGCGGCGAATGCCGTCGCCATCCTCCGCAGGACAATTTTTCCTGGCTAAGAACGCGGTCCTTTCACTGGTGCGGCGAGTGGCAGCCGCAGTCTGAAAGTTCGACTGACTGGCAGCGCTTATCAAGCCATCCGCTGGATGACCGGCCCGTGCTGCTTTATAAGCGCGACGCTTTTTGCCGGCAGGCCGGCGTCATTGTCGGTTATTGGAATGCCGCCTTCAGTAAGTGGCATGATGATGGCGACCGGCTTTTTGAACACGCAGAATTCACCGCTTGGATGGACCTGCCGAAACCACCTGACGGCTTATAGGGGCTTATGACGAGGTGAACCCGTATCTTGAGCTGGTTTTCGCGCTGATCTTCGTGTTCTGCGTTCTGTTTGCGATGATCTCCGATATTTCACGCCTGCGCATTCCCAACATCATCTCGATCATCCTTGTTTTGGCATTCGCCGTTTATGCCCTCCTTGGCGGGATCGAGTCGGTCTGGCTGCATATTGCCTTAGCCGGCGGTGTCTTCGCGGTCATGTTCATTTGTTTTGCGCTTGGGTGGCTTAGCGCAGGAGATGTGAAGTTCGTCGGCGCGCTTCTGCTCTGGACGGGGCCTGCGCAAAGTGCGTCTTTCATCGTGCTCTTTGCTATTTTCGGGGGCGTGTTCGCTCTGCTCCTGATCGGTCTGCGTAAAGTTTTACCGTTTTATCCCGTTCTTGAAAAATTACCGGTGCTCGAAAAATTAAGCCGCATGGCGCGCCGCGGGCTGGTTCCTTACGGAATTCCAATCGGTGTTGCCGCCCTATGCGTTGCACCGGCAATTTTTGCCGTCCAGTAGCCGCGTCTGCGTTGGATAAGCGGACGCCGGTTTTTGACTCTCAAAACGCGGATTTTCAGAGCGCAGCAGCAAAACCCTCGCTGGACCTACATCCACGAGGCGTCGCAGTATTCCCCGCCGCATCGGCCCGCTAAAGCATGTCCCCATGAAAATGGGGATGCGAACCGGTCTTGCGGCAAAGCCGATGCGCCACTTATTTGCCTGGGCATCATCTTTACGGCAAAACCGCAAGGGCACTTTTGCCGGATGATGCGCCGGGAGCGGCGCGGGCAGCCGGTCGGCTGGCCTAACTTTAACGTGTATCAGCCTTCCGGCTGCCCAC
>CAZMAC010000314.1:2802-4315 GCA_964564085.1 uncultured Hyphomicrobiaceae bacterium | reverse complement strand
CGGTCAGCTTTACATTTACGGCTGGTGTGAGCGGCTGCCCTGTTTTCGGGCGGTGCCCGTGTCGCGGATCACTATGCTGTCTAACTATGACAGTGGTGAGTTGGTGCCGCGAAGCGATGTCGCGGCCTGGCTGCGCAAGCGGTCGCTGCATTGATCGTAAGCCGATCATGCCGCCACCTCATAGCGAGTTATCTGGTTGATTTTTGCTACTAGCTCTAAGCGTGCTTCTTGCGTTCGCCGAAAAACGGATCGCCAGATCAGACGCTTATATTGGTTGCGGCGCGTGCAGGCCTTGTTCCAGGGGCATTGCTTGATTTTTGCTTTTGGATTCTGTGCACTGTCACAGGCATCGGTGCAGATTGCGCTCAGCTCGGAGTGGGTGACATAGCAATCTGGTATGCGTGATAGATCGTAAAAATTGAAGTGCAGCATGGCCGTCCCCGAAAATCAGTTTCGAGAACGCTAACTCACACTGCTTGAGAATGTCAAACAAAAATCTCAAGAAACTTGAGGATTTATCTCATTCTTGGATGCTCAAGTTGCTTGGATCAGACTCTTTGTTTTCAGCTTTCTCCGCTTCAGCAATTGCCATAGCCAAGTCATAGGGAAGTTTAGAAGGATCACCAAAATAGATCCAGTCAAGTGTTAAGCCATATGTATCACAGAGCCTGAAAGCAAAATCTAGACTAGGCCTGCCACGAGCTTTTTCATATTGATTGTAAGTATTGTCAGGAATACCTGCTCGCTTGCCAAATTGGAGTTGGTTCAACCCTAAAGCCTTACGGGTTAGGATTAAACGACTTGCAATGGCGCTAACAGATCGGTCTCGAAAATAATTTTCGGTCATGCTCCATTTTCACTATCTCACGCAGCGTGATCTATTCACAGTGAAAGTAACTTGACATTCTCAAGCAGCGTGAGATAGCATGAGTCCATGTCAGAGATTCGTATCATTGGATCGGTTTCAGAGATCATCGATGCGCTAGGCGGACCAACCGCATGCTCGAAGATTTTTGGCGGCGTTCCAAATCGGTTTTCGAATTATAAGGCTGCCGACGCGTTCCCCGAAGCCATGCACATGCGAATTTACTGCGAGTGCATGAAGCGCGGATTAAACATCGCGCCGGAGCTGGTGGGCATGACGCCTGACGTCATGGCGTGTGCGCGGGGCGAAAAGCAGCGGCTCTTGCCGCTGGCAGCGGAGTGAGGGGGGAATGAAATCAGGCGTCGGCGTCGACCAGGTCGAGGCGTTTTCTGATCTCTTTCACATCGCCTTCAATGCGGAGAAGGCGGCTTTCGTGAGTCGACATAATCTGGAGCATGGCGCTTTGCGTGCCGCGCAGCTCGGTAGCCGTGACGGCGAGTTCGTCGAGTTTCTCGTTAACCTCTTTGAACCGATCGCGCATTTCAGCGCGGAGTTCCTGGAGGTGACGGATGACCAGATTGTCGGTGTTGTCTGTCATGACCTGAATATAGCAGCTCCGGCTGCGATGCACGAGTCGATGTTCGGTTT
>CAZMAC010000314.1:0-2702 GCA_964564085.1 uncultured Hyphomicrobiaceae bacterium | reverse complement strand
GTCATGACCTGAATATAGCAGCTCCGGCTGCGATGCACGAGTCGATGTTCGGTTTAGCGTGAATACCCAGAGAGGGCGGTCCGGTACGGCTCGCGAGGCTCCCGGCAGGTCTCCTGCAATCCGGCTTTGGAGACCTTGAGCCATACGGCAATAAGGGGTCCAGCCCGCCGCCCGTACTTGGTGTTGTTCGTTGCGTGAGTTCGTTTCCTCCCAGAGTACGTCAGCGGTTGCCGAGCCGCTGACGGTTTTTTCAAGTGACGCGTTTTGGCGATGCGCCGATGGCCCTCGGGATCCCCGTCCCACAGCGAGCTCCCTATGGCTCGCGCCGGCGCATCCCCTGAGTGCGTTGCGTTCTGTTGCGTCTGCGTTGGCCGGCCGGAGGTGTTGCGCTGCTCAAGAAGCGAACGCCCCGGTCGGCACGAATGATCAGGATAGGATCAATGCTGAATAAAGTGATGCTCATAGGCCATCTTGGCCAGGCGCCGGAATTGAAGCGCACCAAAGGCGGGCAGCGTTATGCCATCCTGTCGCTGGCAACGTCCGAATACTGGCGAGACAAGCAAACCGGCGAGCGCAAGAAACAAACCGATTGGCATCGTATCGTCGTCTGGAATGAACACCTTCTCGAGCTCGTTGAAAAGTACTGCACCAAGGGCTCCAAGCTCTGGATCGAGGGCAAGCTATCTCAACGTTCGTGGACGGATGATAGCGGCAAGAAACTTCATATAACCGAGATCGTGCTGAAGGGCTTTAGTGGTGTCATAAAGTTCATGGACTCGCGTAAGAGCGATCGCGTGCCGGATCCCGACAGTGAGGACGGTTATGGCGATATTAGCGAAATGGAACGGGTGATGGCATGAGCTTTAACAAGGATGATTATGCGCGTGCCCGGCTTGTGAAATGGCGAGCGGAATCCTTGGCTGTTTTAGGCCGGCGTGCGCGGGAGGGACGGTTCTCGGTGCCCCAGCGGTGGGTTGCCTGGCTGCTCATGGAGAAGGCGGGGGTTCCGCGAGCCTTGATTGCAGAGCTATGGGAATGTCCGGAGCTTGACGTTGTCAAATATTTGCGCGTGGCCAAGGCCATGATGCTCTTTCCACCTTTTGCGGCGCGCATTGAATATCTGATGCGGACGATGCCGAATTTTGCGTTGCATGTGCCTCAGAGAGCGGAGGAGTTATGCGCCGATTAGGTTTGAAGAAGCGCGGGAGCTCGATCGATCTCGCGCGAATGCCGATGGTCATGGTGGCCGCCGCGCTGATCGTGGTTTCGGCATTGTTCAGTGTGACATTCGGCTATCGTCTTGGCGAGCCGTCCGGCACCGAGTGGGCTTGGGTGCTGGTCTCTCTGGCGATCGACGGGTATGCGGCTTTTGCTCTGCCGGTTCTCTGGCCACGGCTGAAATGGGGCGCTCGTCTTGGCCTGGTGGCTTTCCTCGTCGTGTGCATGGCTTACAAGGTGACGGCTGCTCACCGATTTGCAACGGAAAATCTTTTGCAACGCGAGGTATCCCGCGAACGCCAGGTCGATGATTACAGCCGAGCCGAACAGCGTGTTGCCGATTTGCAGAATGATTTGAAAAGCCATGCAGATGCCCGTCCGATCGGTGTCGTTGAGGCCGAGATTGCCGGCAAGCTGGCGATCCCAAAAATCGAGGAATGCAAAAAGATCAACGGGCCGGTTACGAAGGCGCACTGCCCCACCGTTTTTAAGCTTCGCGAAGAGCTTGCCAAAGCGGAGGCCTTTGAGCGCACGCAGCGCGATCTCGAAAAGGCGTTGGGAGAGCTTCAAGGCAAGACGCCTGTCGCGGCCGTTTCGACCAAAGCAGGCGGGCCGGTGCCGTGGCTTCTCGGCTTGTTCGGCTATGATCTTGGCAGCTTCGCGGACTTCGCCGCCATGCTGGTCATGCTGATCGTCGAGGCCGGTTCGGTGTTGGTGCCGGCGCTCGTTGGATTTGCCGGCGCAAGGCGAGGTCATCGCGAGGTCTCGGCGCCGAAACAATCTCCTGCAGCAACATCTCCAATTCTGGAGATCAGATCTCCAGCGATCTCCCAAAAGGGCATGACGGAAAGAGCGAAAAAAGACGCCGCCGAGCTCGTCACATTCCTTGGCGCACGCACGGAACGCGCTGTGGGAAAACAGGTCCAAACGACGACGCTCTATCTAATTTATTCTGATTGGAAACAAGGGCGTAAGGGCGAGCCGATGAGCATCAATCAATTCGGTAATTTGCTCACCAATCATCTCGGCTTGGAGAAGGTCAAGCGCGGCGGGAAAAACTGGTATCTGAACCTCCAGCTCAAATCCTCCACAGCAGGCGGTCTTGCCGCCAGACATCTCCAGGCCATCGGTGACGCGCGGGGCTGAGAGGGAGGATAAGCCAATGCAAATGACTGGTTGGGCGTGCGATTGGTGCCATAGGCTGTCTGTATCACCTGATCTGTGCTGTGTTGAACCAAGATCGCTGTGTACGGGAGTTTCAAGGCCAGGGCAATGGTGTTGACGCTCGCGTTGAGGAGGTCTTGGGGTTGCATCGTTGTGCTTAACTGTGCGGAGAGTTCCAGCAATACTGCTTGCGGTTCATCGCGCTGACCGAACATGAACCGGTTGACGCTCCGTTGAATGCGCTCACGAAGCCCCTGAAAGCTGACCACAATCGCGCCTGTCGCGATGAGAGATGCAGTGGTGTTGGTGTTGGCCTGCAA
>CAZMAC010000313.1:0-4322 GCA_964564085.1 uncultured Hyphomicrobiaceae bacterium | reverse complement strand
CATGGTTCTCAAAGCGGAATTCCGCATGAATGAGAGTGAAGCCTATGGCGTGATGATGACGGCCCATCGGCGCGGGGCATGCGTTGTCGCTGTCTACACGAAGGACGTCGCCGAGACCAAGGCCTCAAGGGCGACCGAGGCGGCGCACGGTCTGGGCTATCCGCTCCAATTCACAACGGAGCCGGAAGAGTGACGCGCGCCATCCGGCAAGGTTTCCGCTACGCATAAGGGCAATAATCGTTCTATAATCAAGGGCTAAACGGCAATCGTCCCGTTCTGCTGCGTGAGGACTGAAGCAATGCCGCAACGCCCGAAGCACTGGCCGAAAGCAAGCTACGATCCGCGCTACGACCCGATCATCGACGCCGGTCCCGGCCACAATCGCGACTATGCCCCAACCTATTGGATCGCAACCGCGGGACCGCCGCCCGAAGATGACGGACCGATCTCGCAGGACACGGACGCTGACGTCGCGATCATCGGCTCCGGTTACACTGGCCTGTCCTGCGCAATCCATCTCGCAAAAGAACACGGAATCAAAGCCACGGTCCTTGAGGCCAACACCGTCGCCTGGGGCTGCTCCACGCGCAATGGCGGACAGGCCCAGCTTTCATCAGGGCGGCTGAAACGCTCGCAATGGATCGAGCGCTGGGGCATCGATGTCGCCAAAAAGATGCATGCTGAGATCTGTGAAGCGTTCGAGGTGTTCCGAGGTTTGATCGGGTCGGACGAATTCGACTGCGATCCGCAGGATGGGGGGCATTTTTACATTGCCCACAAGCCCGGCGTGATGCCGAAGCTGGAGGCTGAGTCAAAGCTTCTGAACGAGATATTCGGCTATGGCTCTCGCATTCTGTCGCGCGAGGAGCTGCATGAACGCTATGTGAAAGATCGGGAAGCGGCCGGCGCCGTGCACGAGCCGGATGGGATCTGCATTCATGCCGCCAAGTTGGCCTTCGGTTATCTAAATCTTGCCCGCAAATTGGGGGCAGCGATCCATCCGGGTAGCCCGGTTATGGGCTGGAAGATCTTGAACGGCGTGCATCATCTGACGACGCCTGGCGGCACGGTGCGGGCAAAGGCCGTGGGCCTCGCGACGGCGGGCTACACACCGCCCGGTCTCAACATCCGGACCAAAAATCGGCTCATGCCGATCCTGTCGAATTCGATTGTCACACGCTCGCTGACCGATGCAGAAAAAGACGCCTGCGGGTTCCAAACCTGCTCGCCGCTCACTGACACACGGACGCTGCGCCATTACTACCGCTTCCTGCCGGACGGACGTGTGCAGATCGGCAGCCGCAGCGCCGTCACCGGGCGCGATGCTGAAAATCCGAAGCATCTGGCGTTGCTCCAACAGGGGCTTTACGGGAAATTTCCAGCGCTGGAAGGGATCGAGCTCGATTATTCCTGGTGGGGCTGGGTCGATGTCAGTCACGACATGATGCCCCGCGTTTTTCGGCCCGATCCGAAAGAGGCGATCTTCTACGCAATGGGATATGGCGGGAACGGCGTCATGTATTCGGCCCAGGCCGGCCGGCGCATGGCACAGATGATCGCGGGAAAGGCGCAAGGGCTCGATCTGCCGATCTTTACCTCACCGCTTCCAAGCCACGGTGTGCTGACCCCCTTCCGCCGGATGGGGCAGCGTTTCATGTATGTCTGGTATCATTTGAAAGACGAAAAATTTGCTGCTTGATCAAAGGTCTTCGGATTCACGCGCGCTTTCGGAATTAACGCCACCGGTATGCCGTCTCAGCGCTTCCGGTAATATCTGTTAAAGTGTTTGGGGGCGCCGCCGGTCGAGTTCGACCGGGGCGAATTTACGGGCGGATGGCGGGGCAACCATTTTCGTCTGCTCCTTTGAGCCTAGTGAGTATGGGGAGTCTGAACAATGAAGCCGCTGGACGATATCTTGACTGCTGCGCGCAATCAGCCGAAACGGATTGTGCTGTCCGAGGGTGAAGACCCGCGCATCGCCGAAGCGGCCGCCCGGGCGCAAAAAGACGGGATTGCTCATCCTGTCCTGATCGGAAAGCCGTCTGTCATTGCCGAGCGGCTTTCGGAAATCGGTGAGTCCGCGACTGATTTCGAAATCATCGACCCGACAGCGGCGCCGCAATCGCGCACTTACACCGATGCTTATTATGCGCTGCGCCAACATAAAGGGGTAACGCCGGAGGCCGCAATGCAGGCCATGCAAAGCCCGCTCGGCTTTGCGGCTATGATGGTGCGCCAGCACGATGTGGACGGCACGGTCGGCGGCGCGCTTCATGCGACTGCGGATACGGTTCGCGCCGCACTTCAGATCATTGGCCGCGCAGCAGGCACAAAAACGGTTTCAAGCTTTTTCCTAATGATGCTCTGTGAGCCTCACCATACGAAAAAGGGTGGCTTTGTTTTTGCCGATTGCGGCCTGGTCGTTGAACCGACGGTGGAAGAACTTGCTGAGATCGCGATCTCATCGGGCCAGTCTTTTAACGGTTTGCTTGGCGAAGAACCACGGATTGCCATGCTGTCTTTTTCAACACATGGCAGCGCGCAACATGAGCGGGTCAATCTTGTGGCTGAGGCCACGAAACGCGTGAAAGACGCCCGGCCGAATTTGATAGTTGACGGCGACCTTCAGTTCGACACTGCCTTTGTCCCGGCCGTCAGCGCGGCAAAAGCGCCGGCCTCGCCCCTCAAGGGTGATGCCAATGTGCTGATCTTCCCAAACCTTGAAGCCGGCAACATCGGCTACAAGATCGCCGAACGCATTGGCGGCGCCAAAGCAATCGGACCGATCCTGCAAGGTTTGGCAAAACCGGCGAACGATCTGTCCCGCGGTTGCAGTGCACAAGACGTCTATTCCTTAATCGCCATTACTGCCGTGCAGGCTGCTGCGTAGATCGTCCCGATTGATTCATTTCCAACAACGCTTTCCGGCATTTACAGCCACGGTCTTGGGATGTCTTATGGTAATAGAGGTGAACCGTCGGATCAGTCAGCGGAACATGTAGCCTGTTTGATAGGGCTGGCGGTTTGGATGACATCGCTGCACAAGCCACGGGAGGAAGCGGGCTTGAGGAAAATCCTTTATGGACCTGCAGTCGGTGTTGTTATTGCCCTATTAACGATCACGGGTGCCTGCGCGAAAGATCTCCCGGGAAAAGGCAAAAGCATAAGAATGGCTCGGGCCATCTGGGACACGGGATGGTTTCACGCCGAAATCTACCGGCAGGCATTTCAGAAGCTCGGCTATGAGGTTAAAGCGCCAGCCACACTCGACAATCGGCCCTTCTATGAAGCCATCGGCCGGGGCGATGTCGATCTTTGGGTGAATGGATGGTTTCCGCTTCATGACGCCTATGAGGACAGCTTCAAGGCGGGAGCCGAACGCGTCGGCTATGTAGCCAAAGACGGTGCGCTGGAAGGCTATCTGATCGATAAGAAGACAGCTGACGAACACAAGATTACCAACCTGTCCGACTTCAAGAAACCCGAAATCAAAAAGCTTTTCGACAGTGATGGGGACGGCAAAGCCGAAATGGTCGCCTGTCCCCCAGAATGGTATTGCAGCACAAAGATCGCTGAGCATCTGAGCCAGTGGGACTTGCGCGATGATATCGTGCCGATAGAGGCAGCTTACATCGCATCAATGGCTGACGCACTTCGCAAGTTCAAAGACGGCAAATCGATCCTGTTCTACACCTGGACGCCGAACTGGACTGTTGGTCTTCTTGTTCCGGGTAAAGACGTTGTCTGGATCGAAACGCCAGAGGCAAGTAAAGCTCAAACCGTTGCCGGCGTTGAAGGATGCGTCAGCGATCCTTGCAAGCTGGGCTGGGATGCAAATGATATTCGCCCGGTCGCAAATAAGGAATTTCTCAAAAACAATCCGGCTGTGAAGACGCTACTCGAAGACATGAGAATTCCGCTCAGCGATGTTCTTGCTCAAAACACAAAGATGAGCGCCGGTGAAGATAGGCCGGAAGATATCGAAAAGCACGCTGCTGAGTGGACCAAAGCCAATCAGGAAAAATTTGACGGCTGGATCAAGGCGGCAATGGATGCTGCGTCGTAATCTGCAACGAGCAGACCCTCATGCCGGGCGCGGGTTATCCTGCCACCCTTTTGCACGGCACCAAGAGCGCTTTCAGGCGAAGCATGGCCCCGTGAAGCCTGTCCCCGCGCAGGCGGGGAACGGGGCTGGATACCGGTTTGCCGCTCGGAAAGCGCAGTAAGACAAACAGTTAGAGCCTACGCTCCGATTCAGTCGGAGCGGATTAGAGCATCGGGCGAATAATCGGAAACGCTTACCCCACAGCGTCTTCTATCTG
>CAZMAC010000312.1:0-4383 GCA_964564085.1 uncultured Hyphomicrobiaceae bacterium | reverse complement strand
TTCATCGCGAGAAGCGTTTCGAGATGACGTTCCCAGGCCAGAAGATTGTGAACTTGCATCAAATCAAATTGCGGCACGCCCCAATAGTCTTGTGACTGGCTCATTTGCGCCGGACCGTTCCCGGCATTCGACGTCCAGACCTTCTCGGCTGAAAATAAGGGCTCTGGAAACCCAAGTTTTTTCAAGCCATAGCCGATCGTGGTCTGCGAGGAACCATACATCGGGGATGAATCGATCATTCTGCCGCCGGCCTTGAAGAACGCGTCCATAACGGCGGCGCACTCATCGAGCAGCTTTTTATCTTCGCCGACATTGAACGTAATCCAGCTTCCCAAGCCCACAGGCGGTACAGTTTCGCCCGTCGACGGGATCGCCTTCGTCAGGAGCGCGCCCGTTTGGGCCGACAATGCCGTTTGTCCGAGCGCTGTCGCGCCCGCCATTGCCAGCCCTCCCTGCACGATTGTCCGGCGTGTGAAATCCATGCGGCACTCCCAGTGTTTTGCTGAATTACAAGCGTTCCCAATGGATTTAAGCGGCCCCGCACCGACCTTCAACCGCGACGTTCTGGCCGCACCAAAATCCGATCTACTCGTTGCAAGGGCATGAAGGCGGTACGGTTTTACCAAGCTGAATGAAGATGGCTCGCAAAACCGGAGAGATTGTGAGCCGGCTCAGGAAAAGCCGCGATTCAGGACGCCTGGCTGACATCCATCTGCACCGTAAGGCGCTTGTCTTGCGAGGATGGAGGCGATTGCGAAGGTGAAGGCGATGGAGATATCTCCTTGGCCGTCCGGATATTGATCGGCGCAATCAGTTTCGCGTGAGCGATACGCCGCACCTCGCGGACAATAATCGCGCCGATAATGAAACCGATCACGAAGCTCATGAGGCGGAAGTTGCCGAAAAACACCCAAAATGGGCTGGCTTCCGACGTGCTCAACCGCTCCAGATAGCGCAGACCGGACCCGGTTTTAAGCGCCATGTGCGCGGTCACCGAAGCGAGGCCGCCAGCGACATAGATAAGGCCGACAGCAACGCCATCGCTAAGACGCTCGATGACCGGATTGCCTTTCTGCCAGGGCCATGCCTGCAAGCGCGCGAGCCAGCAGATCCCGATCACGAGGAAAAACACGCTCAAAGACCACGGCAAACTCTGCCAGAGATGGTCGAAAATGTTCCACTGAAGAACGTTCTCCTTTGCGTACTCTTTCGCTTGCTCGGGCGTGATGATGTTCCGCTCCAATAAGCTTTGTATGCGCTGGTCGTAACGCTCCGCAGATCGCGCGAGCATTTCGTCACCGCTGAGCAGAAAACGAACGCTTTGGATGACACAAAATCCGGCAACCGCGATCAAACCTGCCGTGAGATAGGATGACCAGGGCGTCGCTTGACGTTCCGCCAGGCTCCGCCGTGAGCCCCACATCGAGCCAATCAGCGCGCCAATCGAAACCGACAAAGCAATAATAGTTGCAAGACCGGTATACATCGGCCGCGCAATAATCGCAAAAAGAAGCGTCAAACCTCCGAAAGCCACTATGAAGGAGGTCAACAGAACCCAAAGGACGTTATCGAAGCTCACCCGTTCGATGCGTCCCAGACCGGCAAAACCGGCAGCCTTTACGCTTTCCAGACGATCCGTCGCGCGGTCGCCCGAACGTATGACGACTTTGGCCGCCATGCTCGCAACATCACTGAGAATGAGCTGATATTCGCTCAGGAAATAGCGTTCGATCTGGCTGAGATATTGGTTCATTTGCCGCATACTCAGCCGCAAGGGTTTGTCGAGGCCGGTATTGGCCGATTTCATACCCAGTTGCGAGACGATTTCGCGGGCAATTTCCTCTGCCGAGACGACACCGTCACGGTCGATATGGGAGACATTGCCAAGCTGAGACGCGATCCGGGTCAGTTTCTGATCGACATTTGCATTCACATCCATCTGGTCGATCATGCGGATGATGTTCATGGCCAGCTGGGTCTTGCGCCGGTGGGCTTCTTTGAGGCGGGCGACCTCTTCGCGCTCATTGGCCGAGAGCACTGTGTTCTGCCTGCCGGCCTCATCCTCAAGCATACGCAAAAGGGTGCTCACCTTCCGCCAGGCGCCGACGGCCTCCAGATTGAGAGCCGTATTATCGCGGTCCGTGATATAGACATCGAACTGTCTGACATAATCGATATTCTGAACGATCTCAGCTTCGGACGGATCGAATTCGCAGCTCTGAAAATGAAGCTTAAGCACGATCTCGTCGCTTTTCCGGTATTGCGCGTTGTGGAGCAGAATGGCGTAGCGCTCGACAACCTCCTTGACCTGGGGGATTGAATAAAGAGCGCCCATAATGATGATCGCCAAAAGCGGGATTTGTGTCCGCACGGCCTCGATCACGTCGCTCATGCCCGGCAGGTTCAGATTTTGCAGGATGTCCGGCGCAAGAAAACCGACAATGACGAGCGCGATGTAGACGGTGCAGAGGCTGAGAGCGAAAAACATTTTCGCAGCAAAGCTTGGCGGCAGCTTTTGCTGTTCGTCGTCGCGTATGACGTTGCCCCAGAGATAGCCCCAGATGAAAGTCACGATAAGGCAAAAGACGATGGACGGATAGGCGGCTTCCAGCTGAATTTGTAAACTCGCAAGTCCAAATGTGCCGTCATTTATCGTCGCATCCGGCATAACTTCTACCCACTACCGCATCTTGTTCCGGCAAACGCATATTTGTCTGCTTATACACTAAAACTAGACTGTGATAGACTCGTAACATCTTGCATTGGCGGCTTCTAACAAGATGCGTAATCATAGACGCATCGGCAGACCGCATCGTTCATTTCGACCGAACTGACCTTGCACCGGAGCTGGCTCTATGACGATCACCTTCGATCAGCTCAAGACATTTCTCTGGGTTGCCCGTCTGGGCGGTGTCAGGCGCGCGGCGGAACAGATGAACCTGTCGCAGCCGGCCGTGTCGGCCCGGATCGCGGCTTTGGAAGATATAGTGAAGGCTCAGCTCTTCGAGCGCGGCCATGGCGGGGTGACGCTCACGAAAAAGGGGCAGCTCCTCCTCGCCCATGCTGAACGAATTTCAATGTCGCTCGAACAGATCCGCGAAACCGTCATCGAGACGGACGATCTGCAGGACTTACTGCGCATCGGCGTCGCCGAGACGATCGCGCAATCCTGGCTGACGGATTTTCTGACGCGACTGAGCAAGGCTTATCCGCAACTCAGCGTCGAAGTGACCGTGGACATTTCCCTGAATCTGAGGGAGGGACTCCTGGCGCGTTCGATCGATCTGGCGCTGCTGATGGGTCCCGTCTCCGAGTTCACGATCGATAATATCGCGCTTCCGCCGTTCGAAGTCGGCTGGTTCAAAGCCGCCTCGCGCGGAGAGGTGGATTTGGCAGTCACGCCGGTCATTTCCTATGCGCGTAACACCCGGCCTTATCGCGAGCTTCGCACGGAGCTGATTGAGCGCTACGGCGCGCATGTCCGGATTTTTCCGACATCATCGCTTATGGCGGGATTTCAAATGGTTGTCGCCGATATCGGCGTTGCCGTTCTGCCCCGCGCACTTGCTACGAGCTATCTGAGCACGGGAAAGATCAAGGAGTTCGATCCCGGCTGGCGGCCCGGTGCGCTTCACTTCACCGCGTCCTATCTCGGCGAGCCACGCAGCTTTGTTGCTGCGCGCGCAGCAGACATCGCCCTGGAGGTGGCCACGCAAGACGCTTTGCGCAGCAGCGATTTCATTTCGCACGCAGCTCTGAAGTGAACCAATTCGACGGAATGATTTTGCCGGTTCTGCCTTCATCGGTGATCATAATTTTGGATCGCAACCGAAAGAAAATGACGATTTGACCTGATGGCCTAATGCGCGCAGTTTTAACGAAGTGGGAAACGTCATATCAGGTCTTCGCGAATGACATCGGACACGCCCCAGACACATGCCAGCCTGCGGGATGCATCGGTGCCGGCTCTGCGCTCCGTTATCCGGAAAGGCGATTACACGCGGCACACGGCGGGACTGGCCGATGGGCGGCTGCAAGCCAATATCGTCATTCTTCCTGAAGAACTGGCGCTCGACTTTATGCGCTATTGCCAGCGCAACCCGAAGCCTTGCCCGCTCGTTGGCGTCTCCGACACGGGCGACCCCATGATGCGCACGCTCGGGGCGGATATCGATATTCGCACCGACGTTCCCCGTTACAACATTTACGAGAATGGCCAGCTCACCGGGCAAGTGACCGATTTAGCCGCTCTATGGCGGGACGATATGGTCGCATTTGCATTGGGCTGCTCATTTACCTTCGAGCGTGCGCTTGCGGCGGAAGGAATCGTGGTCCGGCATGTCGAACGCGATACCACCGTCTCAATGTACCGGACGACAATCG
>CAZMAC010000311.1:0-4400 GCA_964564085.1 uncultured Hyphomicrobiaceae bacterium | reverse complement strand
AGCGCTGTCGTTTCGGTCCCCGCCCATAGATATTGTTTCATTTCGTCGATAATCAGAGCTTTGGTAAATTCTGGGAGCTCAGGATCGTTCGCAGCGTCCTGCATCATAGAAAGAAGCGTCGTTTTGCGCGTTCCGTCGTGAGCGGGTGCGGCAAGCACTTGGCTGGGTACGGAAAGCCACTTTAAAATCGCGTCTGCTGCGCCTTCTTCAGCGGAGACTTCCGATACGCCATTGAGCTTTTTCATGCGGATGGCGCTATGCTGGCCGACATCGGTGTAGGTTTTCACGGCGCGGAAAATGACCTGCGGATTAAACGGCACCTCACGGTTGAACATCGCCTTACAGATCATGCTGGCGGCAAGCCCCCAGGTCTCTTCCAGCATATTGAACGACTCGCCGGTCTGCGCCAGCCGTTCCCATTCGCGGGTCTTATCCTGCACGGAAGACAGCAGATAGGGGAGATATTCGGTGAACATTTTCGGCGTGAACGCGGCTTGCTGCGGCATCCGGATCTTTTGCCAAAGCGCCCCGTCGATGGTGATCATGCTATTGCCGAAAATCGGGTGCAGGCCGTCAAAATATTTGCCGTATTTGTCGGCGCCCTTCACCATGACCTGTTCGAAATATTGCACATCGCTCAAAAAGAAGATGCGCTCATCCTTCAGATTGATGGGCACGCAGCCGCCATAGCGGTCGTTAAGCCGCATCAGCACCTGCATGGGATGCGTCTCTTTGGTCAGAAGACCAAGCTTGAACCAGACGCTTTCAGAGTCGCCAAGTGATTGCACATGCGTATGTGCGATGTCCATAAAACCCCCTGTAAGCGGGCGCTTGAGGAGGGGCACCCGCACCGATCGCCGGGAATAATCTTTGCGTGGTCACGCTGTACCACTTCGACCTGCTAATTACACGGCCAGGTTGGGGGTGTCCAGCGATTGACAGCCTTTGTTGAACAACAACGCCTTTGACGACAGCATGTGTTGAATTGACATCATTCGCCGCCGGAAATGTGGCCTGACATTCGTCAATTTGGAACAATCTTTACCCTTTGCCACTATTTAGGCTAATGGTTATGAAGACTTTTACGCGGCAAGTTCGGGGGAATTATGGGCCGTCTTTCAAAATCGTCTTTTGCACTTGTAGTCTGTCTATCAGTGTCCGCTGGCGGTGCTATAGCGGCTGACCTCGGCGACGGCGGTTACAAGGATGGCGGAGCGGTATCCGACTGGGCGCTCGAAGGCGTCAAAATCGGTGGCGTCGTCGTCGTTCAGCCGACCTATGAAGGCTCTGACGAGTATGAGCTTGTCGGTTTCCCTTACATTCTACCACAATTTGGAGGCGGTCCCGGCTTTTTCAGCCGCGTTGATGCACGAGCGCTCGACGATGTGCGTTTCAAGCTGATCGAGCGGGATGGTCTCGTTGCCGGTCCTCTCGCCGGCTATAAATTCGGCCGCGAGGAGGATGACGGAGACCTACTTGAAGGCTTGGGCGATATAGACGACTCATTCGTAGCTGGTGGGTTCATCGGCTATTACTGGGGCTGGCTGCAATTTGACGTTTCTTACCATCATTTCTTTGGCGACGTTGACGGCTACCAGATTCGTTTCGGTGTTGAGGCTGAACGCCAGGTCAGTGAGCGTATGACTTTGACAGCTCGCGTCGGAGCGAATTATGCCGATGAGAATTATAATCAAGTCAATTTCGGCGTATCGGATGAACAGGCCATCGATTCCGCTATAGCTGGCGTCAACCTTGGCACCTTTGACGCTGATGCCGGTTTCAAGGATGTTTTTGCGCAGGTCGGCGTTAAAGCCGATCTCGATGAGCATTGGACTGCCACGGCCAGCCTGCGTTACAGCCGCTTAGTCGGTGATGCTGCCGACAGCCCCGTCGTCGAAACGGAAGATCAGTTTACCGGTCTGTTTGGTCTTTCCTATCGCTTCGATTTGCGCTGATAGTCTGCAGACACTTATCTTCATCGTCTCAAGTTTTGCGTGCGTGAAGCGGCACGGGCCAGCTATTCTTACCAATACTTAGTAAGGTCATAGCTTAAAACATTGCTCCTCAAATTGACGCGCGGCTTTTCTACAGCTTGCATCTATTGTAACGCGCAGGCAAAACGAGGCATAAGCGCCTGTTGATAGCAGTCTAGCCTTATCTATTCATGCGGCATCTGGGGAGGTTTCAATGAAACGGCTCATTATTTCTGCATTGGCAATCATCGGATTGGTGTTGTCTGCAATCGCGGTGCAGGCGCAGGAAGTCACCTTACGGCTTCATCAATTCCTGCCGCCGCATTCCAGCATACCCGCAAATGCGCTCAAGCCCTGGGCCGAGAAGGTCATGGCAGAATCGAATGGCCGGATCAAAATCGAATCCTATCCTTCCATGCAATTGGGCGGCAAGCCACCGGAACTTTACGACCAGGTCAAGGACGGCGTTGTCGATTTGATCTGGACAGTGATTGGCTATACGCCCGGCCGCTTTCCGAAGACCGAAGCATTCGAGCTGCCATTCATGGTCACAACTGCCGAGGCGACATCGAAAGCTTTTCACGAATATGCCGAAAAACACGTCATGGATGAGTTCCGGGACGTGAAGCCGATCGTTTTCCATACGCATGGCGTCGGTCTTATCCATACAAGATCGCCGGTTGAAAAGCTCGAGGACATGAAGGGCTTAAAAATTCGCGGAGGTTCGCGGGTCATCAACGAATTGCTGAAACAACTTAAAGCCGTTCCAATCGGAATGCCCGTGCCCGCAGTGCCTGAGGCCTTGTCGCGCGGCGTTCTCGACGGCACGACGATCCCGTGGGAGGTTAGTGAGACTCTGAAAGTTCCTGAGCTTGTCAAGAACCATACAATTTTTGCCGGCGAAAACGGGCTTTACACTTTGACGTTCATTTTTGCGATGAACAAAGCCAGTTATGAAAAGCTCCCCGCTGACCTCAAGGCAATAATTGACAGCAATTCCGGCCCGGAGATCGCTGCTTCATTCGGACGCGCAATGGATGAGCGGGATAAGGTTGGCAAAGCATTCGCGAAAAGCCTGGGCAACAAGATCATCACGCTCGACAGCGCCGAAAAAGCCCGCTGGCGTAAGGCTGCTGAACCCGTTATTGAGAATTGGGTTGCCGAGATGACCGCAAAAGATATTGACGGCAAGCTTCTCGTTGACGAGGCCCGCACGCTGATCAACAAATATTCCAATTAATATTAAAACGATAGGGTGGTCAGGGCCTTGCCTATGAACGCATGGTGATGTCCATCGCATCATCTGTTTTGCGGGGCATCATATGTCTGTTTCGAGCACCGTAGAATTCCTTGCACGTTCGCTCGCAATTCTTGGCGGGATTGCGCTTTGTGCAATCGTGGTCATCACAGTCATAAGCGTGGCCGGACGCAGCCTCATTCCTCTCGGCCTCTCCCCGATCCCCGGCGATTTTGAACTGGTCGAAGCGATGACGGCTTTCGCCATTTTTGCCTTCCTGCCCTGGTGTCATCTCAAACGCGGGCACGTTTCGGTCGATATTTTCACTCGGTTTATAGGCAATCGCGCGAACCGGCTAATCGACGCAATTGGCGATAGCTTGATGCTCGCCATCGCATTGATCATGTCCTGGCGCCTTTATGCGGGAATGTTGGACAAAAAGGCATATGGGGAAACCACATTCATTCTGCAGTTTCCGGTTTGGTGGGCCTATGCGGCGGGGTTAGTTGGCGCTGTCGGGCTCGTCATTGTCTCTGCCTATTGCTTTCAGCGAAGCTGGATTCGATTCTTCACCAACAGCGACGGGACGCTGAAGACGCAAACGGGAGCGGGCGTTGAGCAACCTTGAAATCGGCGCCTGGTCTTTTCCTCTCCTGCTTGTCCTGATTTTCCTGCGCATTCCAGTCGGCCTAGCGATGATCGCTATCGGCGCTGGCGGCCATTATCTATTAGCCGGAACCCTTTCGCCACTGCTGGCACAGCTCAAAAATCTGACCTACGGAACCTTTTCCAGCTACTCCCTATCCGTCATTCCGCTGTTTCTGCTGATGGGCCAATTTGCAACCGTCAGCGGCATGTCATCGGCGCTGTTCAAGGCCGCGGAAACCTCACTGGGCCATCGGCGGGGCGGGGTCGCAATGTCAGCGATTGGCGCCTGCGCAGGGTTTGGCGCGATTTGTGGATCGTCGCTCGCAACGGCGGCAACGATGGGACAGGTCGCATTGCCCGAGTTGCGCAGATATGGCTATTCAGGCGCGCTTGCCACCGGATGTCTCGCCGCAGGCGGCACGCTCGGCGTGCTCATTCCTCCATCCATCGTACTCGTCGTTTATGCGATCCTCACGGAACAGAACATCGCCAAGCTTTTCGTGGCCGCCTTTATACCCGGCATCCTTGCGGCTCTGGGGTAC
>CAZMAC010000310.1:0-4406 GCA_964564085.1 uncultured Hyphomicrobiaceae bacterium | reverse complement strand
AAACAGAAATCCACTTATCACCGGATTCGTCTGTTTGGGTCGAACCACTAGGGCACTGGAAGTGCTTCTGGCTCTTTTTCAACGCTACACGCGCTCTGGATTAGATCTCTCCTCAAATTTTAGTTTCATTAATAGCATGGCACGACTCGGACCGGTGGAAATCGAAGAGATGTACGATCATAGTCCCAACGTACTTCAATCCGTGGCTTGCCTAACGTGATATCTTTGGCAGAATGGGTAGAAACTGCTGGCATGATCGGGCCAATCTTTCGACGAGAAACCAAGACTAACCTTCTGCTTCAGGACAAATACCGTGAATGCGCTGATAAAAACTGTCATTTATTCTGCATTATTAATTGCATATGTTATCGTCGAAGTATTTTTAGCAATGCTCTTTTATGTATACCTGAACCTTTATCACTTTGAAACTTTCGGGCGCTTGGTCGGTTTGTCTCGTGACTTACTCAATCGCTTTGCAACCGAACTGGAAAATTTTGCTCCTGATCTGGCCAACCAAGCTTATGCAACTATTTTAGGAGAACTTGGCGCTAAATCAATTCTTCTGCTTATTATTGGCCTTGTCGTAAGTTTGATTATTCGTTTTCTGAGCTGGTTTCTTCACAATTTTATTAGCTGGTTTTTTAATAAGAGTATTGAATTTTCGGGATCTCAAAAACCTCAATCATCTTGATTTAACTACAAAGGCAATAAATCGATTTTAGCAATGAACTAATTTCTAAACTTTATTAGAAACACCTTTTTTATCTAAAACACCAATAACTTTTTCTTTAGCCGACTGCAGAGCGGGAACAACCTCACTCCGTTTAAACTGTATAGCATTTTCCTTGAGTTCATTAAAAATTTTTTCAACTTCTTCTTTTACTGTCTTATCCTCCTTTTTTTTACTCGATCCAAATTTTCTAAAACGTACGATTAATGCAATAAGGGCAACAATAAGAAGAATTAGAAACACTGAATATATAAAACTATCATCCTGCACGGACGGCGGCGAGTAATAGTAAGAGTGTGACTTCTGCAACACATGAGCTCCCCGGCAATGCTAATAGATACGAATAATCTTTCACCAAAAACACCCTTTGGAATTAATACTATTCAATGCGGACTGGTTTAAAACAGCGAAATCAGAAATTAAGCTTAACGCCAGTTCTCAAAAACTCTTTTTTCCTTATTGTTTTTTGAGAATGATTGAACTGCTACGTAGCAAAATTTGAGCTACGTTATCGCATTTGCTTTTTTAAGCTCTTTCAAGACAGCCTCTCGGGCCGCGTCAACATATTTTGCCGCATCGGGACAAGGATCTAATGCGATTTTGCCAAGCTCAGCTTGAAAAACACCGTCAACTTTCGAGCCTAAAGACTTACTGGGGAAAGTCGGATCATCAAAACCTCCTAAAACCCAGATAATCGCTACGATAATGAGCGCAAGAACTACCACAACTATGAATATATCCATACCTTCAACCGAATGAGGTTGGTATCCATCGTAGTCTGTGTATGCCATGTACATGCCATTTCCCCCTCGATAGATCAACAAGCCGGCAGCAATTCTGGTCGATCCGAATGGTCGAGAAACAATAGTTAAGTCTGCGAATTGTATAAAATTGGTTACTAGGAAATAATTTTTTAAGTTGAGAAACATATATCTACTACTAAAAGTTGTTTTTTATGTTTGAACAGACGCCGTCTATTCGTTATACGGCGTCAAAACATTACCTTCACCGATTGAGGTGCAGTGCAATTGCCTTGCTCCTGTTTTTCCTGAGCTTCGCACAACCTCTGACAGTCAGTACACAACCTAACGTCCCGGACATAAAGCAAGCCGTTGTGCTGATGGATAAGGCCATCCGCTATTTCAGCGTACTGACCGGGCGCGATATCAAGGCCGACGATGCAGCCTGGCTGCGGGATCAGTGGTGCAAAGCCTGCTATAATCGTGCAAAAGCGCCATGGCTCTGGCCGAAGCGAAAGGGCAGAGACTTCTGGAGGGCGAAATCTCAGAGCTTGCCGAATTTCTTGAAATACTCCTGGGGGAGCGCGCGCCGACGGACCAGGAACGAGGCGTATTGCGGGAAATCGCCCAAGAGCGCTTCAACAAAGTACCTCCGGATGCTGCAGAACTCCTACAAAATCCTTTATGCGGATTGCAAGCGCAATGTTGTGGTTACCGAGCGAGCGGCAAAAACCCTTCTCGCCGAAATGAATTTTGTGGCCTGGTTCGCCGGCACACCTGTTCTGAGCCAGGCAGAGGAGGCCGAGCTTTTAAAGCAGTGGACGGATTATTACCGTTCAACCAAGGATAAGGGCTCAGCCATTCTTGCCGAGGCCGGTCTTGCTGTCTTGCAGCAATGGTGGTCTTGGCTTGAGCCGGAGAAGAAGCGCAAAGTCCTGGCGGATCTGCGCAAAGAAGGCATCAAACATGCCGCCGATACACAAAAGCTGCTTGGCAAATATGTTAACCGGGCCTCACTCGAAGTCGTCGTCATGAATGCAAAACGCCAAAACTGCCAAAAGATGGCGGCCATGCTGCAAGGAGACGTTGCTCTTTTTGCTGCTGAACAGGGGCCATACCTACCCTTACAAACAGGACGGCTGGCCGGCCTTGCGGGGCAAAGCACACTCTTCAAGCATTTCTGCTTACAGCAAGGCGATTTGCAGTTCTTCAACCTCAGCGGGGGGGCAAGCGAATCGCACCATCAAGCCGGATGGACTCGCCATTGAAATAAGCGTTTTCGATCAGATGAAGCGCCAGATCGGCATATTCATGAGGACGACCGAGCCGTTTTGGATAAGGAACAGAAGCGCCAAGCGCCTCTTGAATGTGGCCCGGCAGGCTCTTAAGCATGGGCGTCTCGAAAAGCCCTGGCAAAATGCTATTGATACGGATGTTTTCCGCCATCAGATCGCGTGCGATCGGCAGGATCATGCCCGCAACGCCGGCTTTCGACGCTGAATAAGCAACCTGGCCGATTTGCCCGTCCTGAGCGGCAACGCTCGCGGTACAGACAATTACGCCTCTGTCCCCATCGGCCAGGGGATCGAGCGTCAACATCCCGGCAGCCGCTTTGGCGATACAGCGAAATGTGCCGATCAGATTGATCTGGATGACTGTCTCGAATGCATCCAGCGGAAAATGCTTGATCTCTCCGGTGTCCTTGGCGCGGCTCGCCGTCTTGATGCCATTGGCGATCCCGGCACAATTGACAAGAATACGCTCCTGCCCATGTGCGCTCCGCGCTGTTTCGAAACCGCTATCGACGTCCGTATCCGATGTCACATTCACCTTGCAAAACACGCCGCCAATCTGGTCCGCCAGCGCTTTACCGGCTTCCTCATTCAGATCGAAAATCGCAACCTTGACGCCCTTACCCGCAAGCGCTTCAGCCGTGGCGCGGCCAAGACCTGATGCACCGCCCGTTACGACCGCGGAAATTGATGAATCAAGTTTCATTGTCATATTATCCTTATTGCAGGGATCGCTCGGGGAGCCGTTAACTCATGGCCTCGCATCCTGACGGTGAAAGTCTTTGCAGGCCAAGCATTCGCCTAAAGTAGCAGACAAGTCGCCGAAGCCGCATCACTGTTCGGGTAAATGGCTGTAAGCGCGTCAAATTGTACCTTATTATACATGAAACCTTGCGGTTCAAGATGTGTTCATCCGATTGTCTCTTATATGGAATAATGCCAATATGTGCCCGCTTTGAGGGTGCCTCAACGTTTCACAGATCTAAAAGCGAGGAAACAAAGTGAAGAAAAGAGCACAATTACTTGCCGCAATTTTTCTTTTCGCAGCGCCAGCCGCTCCGGCGATCGCTCAGGATGGCGATGCGGAAGCTGGTAAGAAAGTCTACAATAAATGTAAGGCCTGCCACATGGTCGGCGAGAAAGCCAAAAATCGGGTGGGTCCGCAATTGAACGGTGTCATCGGACGTCAGGCAGGAACCGTCGACGGGTTTCGTTATTCGAAAATCAACAAGGCGGCCGGCGAGGCTGGATTGACCTGGACGCCGGAGTTGATCGTCGAATATCTGCCCGATCCGAATGGCTTCCTCAAAAAGTACCTGGAAGATGCAGGTAAAGGCGATCAGGCTAAAGGCCGGACACGGATGGCCTTTAAGCTTAAAGATGAACAGGACCGCAAGGACGTCGTTGCCTATTTAGGTCAATTCTCCGAGAAAAAATAAGACAGCGTCCGTTCCGTTTCTGGGACGGATCGCTTAGTCTCTCAAATAAGGCGGCCTCATCTCAATCAAGAGGGGCCGCCTTATTATTGAATACGGCAAGCGCTCCGCTGAGCTTAAGAGATCGCGGTCGTGTCTTCCGCTCCGCCTCGTGCGCCTCTACTCCGCCGCCAGCTTCACATACTTCCCCTGGCCGACGGGGCATTCC
>CAZMAC010000309.1:0-4406 GCA_964564085.1 uncultured Hyphomicrobiaceae bacterium | reverse complement strand
CCAAACCCCTGCCTCACCAACCACAGCAAACCGGGCATAAAGCTCTTCAGCAAACCAATTGCCTTCACGCACGGCGCGGATGGCTTTGGCGTGCGGGCCGTCGGCATGGGCGAAGGCGGCCATACTTTGCGCGTCGGGCCAGATCGAGAAGGTAACCTGATGCAGCCAGGGAATTTCGCCGACGCCGATCTTGAAGATGACATTGGGATCGCGTCCGATCACCTCGCTGATGCCAGGCACGTGGCCCCAGAACTTACGCAAGATGCGTGGACGGATGGTCGCCCGCGTCAGGACGGCGAGCGGGCCGTCTGGCGTTACTTCGGCAATCGCAAATGGCGCCCTCCCGTCCCACTTTCCGCGTGCTGACTTTGGGGCCAGAAAAACCGTCCAGGACTCAGCCGCCTTGCTGCGATAGCGGCGAAAAACCTCCGCCGTTTCAATCTGATCCTTCGCGATATCGAGCGACGGCCAAGTCACCAGAATGGCGTAAACGGCGGTGTTGGGGACCGGCGTGAAACCTTCCCCTGTGCCGCTGCCGAACAGCTTCCAAAACCCGGCGTCGGGCAGACGCGCAAGATCGCGCCGGGCAAACAGCATCTGCTGAAACGCCCAGAGTTTCGCGCCTAGCCCCGCAAAGCGAAAGAAGCTGAGACTGACCGTCTGGATCGCGGCCTCCTCCAGTTTTCGAGAAATCTTACATGTCCTGCATGAATTTGGAAGACGTCTTGCAATAACCCTCAGCTAGGGGATATTAGCTCGCAGGGTTGCAATCGAGGCTTTTGATGCTCGAAAAATGGCGCGCGGCGCAGCGCTTAGTTGTAAAAATCGGCTCGGCGCTGCTCGTCAACAGCGAAACGGGCGCGCTGAACGCAGAGTGGCTCGCTGCCCTTTGCGACGATATCGCCGCGCTGAAAGTGGAACGAAAAGAGGTGATCGTCGTCTCTTCCGGCGCGATTGCGCTTGGCCGCCATGCGCTGAAGCTGCCCAAGGGCCCGCTGAAGCTGGAGGAAAGCCAGGCGGCCGCCGCCGTCGGGCAGATCGCGCTTGCCCGGCTCTATCAGGAAATGTTTTCCGCGCGCGGCATGACCACGGCGCAAATCCTGCTGACCCTTGGCGACACGGAAGAGCGCCGCCGCTATCTGAATGCGCGCAGCACCATGTCGGCGCTGCTCGGCCTCGGCGTCGTGCCGGTCGTGAATGAGAATGATAGCGTGGCGACCAGCGAAATCCGCTATGGCGACAATGACCGGTTGGCCGCGCGCGTCGGCTCAATGATGAGCGCGGATTGCGTCGTTCTGCTCTCCGATATTGACGGGCTTTATACCGCCCCCCCCAAACTCGACCCGAAGGCGCGCCGCCTGGAGGTCGTCAAGGAGATCACGCCGGAGATCGAAGCGATGGCAGGCGATGCGGGGAGCGAACTGTCGCGCGGCGGGATGGTGACAAAGATCGTTGCCGCCAAGATCGCTGTCGCCGCTGGGGCCAATCTTGTCATTACGAATGGGCGGATTCTCCATCCGCTGCGTGCTCTGGCGGATTATGCGCCCTGCACCTGGTTTCTTGCGCAGGCCAATCCTGTTGTCTCGCGCAAACGCTGGATTGCGGGCGCTTTGGAGCCACGCGGGTCGATTACGATCGACGATGGCGCAAAGACCGCGCTCGAAGCCGGGCGCAGTCTTCTTCCCGCTGGCGTCACCCATGTGGACGGCCAATTCGACCGCGGCGATGCCGTTATGATCAAGGATAAGGATGGCCGGGAGCTGGGGCGCGGTCTGATTGCTTATGCGCGCAGCGATGCCGAACGGCTGATTGGGCGCAAAAGCGCTGAAATTGAGGGGATTTTGGGCTATCGTGGCCGCGCGGCAATGATCCATCGGGACGATATGGCGCTGAATAGGAGTTGATATGGCACTGGCGAGCGCAGCAAATGAGATGGTAGCGCGTGAGGCAGATCTGGCCGCCGAGATGCTCGAAATCGGCCGTTCCGCCCGCGAAGCAGCGTCAAAATTGGCTCTCGCGACGCCGGAGACAAAGAATGGCGCTCTGCTGACAATGGCGGTGATGCTGCGCAATTTCAGTAAGCAGATTTTAGACGCCAATGCGCAGGATGTCGAAGCGGCGCGAAAAGCAGGCCGCCCATCGGCTTTCGTCGATCGTCTAACCCTCAGCGAGCAGCGCATCGAAGCGATGGCGAAGGGCTTAGACGCCATCGCCGCTTTAGCCGATCCGGTCGGCGATGTCATCGCATCTTGGACACGGCCCAATGGGCTGATCATCGAGCGCGTTCGCGTTCCGCTTGGCGTGATCGGTATGGTTTATGAGAGCCGTCCGAACGTCACGGCAGACGCAGGCGGGCTCTGCCTGAAAGCGGGCAACGCCGTCATTCTGCGCGGCGGCTCGGAAGCTCTGCATTCCAACCGCGCCATTCATTCCGCGCTCATCGCCGGACTTCGACAGGCCGGGTTCGATGAAGCCGCGATCCAACTCGTTAACAGCACGGACCGGGAGGCTGTCGGCTTGATGCTTGGCGGTCTCGATGGCGCGATTGACGTGATCGTTCCGCGCGGCGGTAAAAGCCTCGTTGCACGCGTTCAGGAGGAAGCACGCGTGCCGGTCTTTGCTCACCTCGACGGCATCTGCCATGTCTATATTCACGAGGCGGCCGATCTGGACATGGCAAAGCAAATCGCCGTCAACGCGAAGATGCGCCGCACGGGTATTTGCGGGGCAGCCGAAACGCTGCTCGTCGATGAGTCTCGCGCGACAACGCATCTTGCACCGCTTATTGCCGCATTGATCGAGTCGGCCTGCGAAGTGCGCGGCGATGAGGCGGCACAGGCTGCCGATCCTCGGGTCAAGCCAGCCACGGAGGAGGACTGGAGCACCGAATATCTCGACGCGATCATCTCCGTGAAAATGGTCGCTGGTTTCGATGACGCCATGGCCCATATTGCGCGCTATGGCTCACAGCACACCGATGCGATCGTCACCGAAGATCAGGCTGCGGCCGAACGCTTTCTCGGCGAAGTCGACAGCGCCATCGTTCTGCACAATGCGTCCACACAATTTGCCGATGGTGGCGAGTTCGGCATGGGCGCGGAAATCGGGATCGCCACAGGCCGATTTCATGCGCGCGGGCCTGTCGGCGTCGAACAGCTCACCACCTTCAAATATTGCGTCAAAGGAACCGGCCAGACCCGCCCGTCCTGAATTCAGCGCCTTTGATCGCATCGTTTGCGCAGGACTCTTCAGGAAAACCGGTTCCGACTTTTCCTCATCCTGCCCACGACACCCTTCGCACCACGGACGCGATCTTGCGCTCGCGCGCTCTTCGCGTTTACATGCCATGTTTTATTAATCGCTTTTCTTAGCGACAGACGTTGGCTTGCGAAATCTGTTATAGAAATGGCGGCAATATCAAAAATGCACGCCGAAAAGTTAAAAGTCTAGGGAACGAGCGGCATGACATCGCCCGACTCATCGGATAGCGCACCAAACGACGCCAGCCGGATCATCGAGATCAATCTCGACGAGACCTCCATCGGCCGGAATACGCCCGAAGTCGACCATGAGCGCGAGGTGGCGATTTTTGACATTTTAGAGGGCAATTGCTTTGTGCTTGAGGATGGCCCGGTGGGGCCTTACCGGCTGAATCTCGCCATTGTCGAAAAGCGGCTTGCCTTTGAGGTGTTGCGCGAAGACGGAGCCGCTATCACCACATTTTTGCTATCCTTATCGCCTTTTTCAAAGCTGATCAAAGACTATTTCCTTGTTTGCGAAAGCTATTACGAGGCGATCCGGACCGCACCGCCAAGCCGCATCGAGGCCCTCGATATGGGGCGGCGCGGCCTCCATGATGAGGGCAGCCGTATTCTGCAGGAGCGCTTGAAAGGCAAGATCGCGACCGATTTCGACACGGCAAGACGGCTCTTTACTCTGATATGCGCGTTGCATTGGAAAGGGTAGTGTCATTGAATGGCGACCGCTTGCCATCCAGCCTGCCCAAAGCCGTGCTTTTTGCCTGCAGTTTCAACTCTGTACGCTCACCGATGGCGAAGGCGATCCTGCGCCATCTTGCAGGCCGTCAGATCTATGTGGAGTCGGCGGGGGTGCGCGCGGGCGAGATCGATCCCTTCGCCGTCGCCGTCATGGAAGAAATCGGCATCGATATGTCCGGCCATACGCCGCAGGAAATCGCCGATCTTTACGACAGCTCCTTCGATGTCGTCATCAGCCTGTCGCCCGAAGCCCATCACAAGGCGCTGGAGATGACACGCACCCAGGCGATCGAAGCCGTCTATTGGCCGACCCTTGACCCGACAGCCGCAATCGGCGGCAGCCGGGAGCAAATCCTGGATGCCTATCGCGGCGTGCGCGATACGTTGTTCAAGCGGATCAAGACGGAA
>CAZMAC010000308.1:0-4408 GCA_964564085.1 uncultured Hyphomicrobiaceae bacterium | reverse complement strand
GGATTGCCGAGCAGACCCCCGCCAGCCAATTCTTCACGGCCCCCTCGTCCGAAGCAGGGCGCGCCTATCTGGACGGCCGGATCGTCCTGTAATTATCCGTGCACAGACACAATTGGAGCAAAAAATTGAGCATTCGAAATCATCTGCTCGGGGCGACTCTCCTGGCGATTGCTCTTACGCCAGCAACAACTCTCCGCGCCGATGACAAATCCATCATCGTCCAATCGACGACCTCGACAGCCAATTCCGGCCTTTACGATCACCTCTTGCCGAAGTTCAAGGAAAAAACCGGCATCACCGTCAATGTGGTCGCCGTCGGCACGGGACAGGCCATCAAGAATGCCCGCAATTGCGACGGCGACGTTTTGCTCGTTCACGCCAAACCGGCTGAGGAAAAATTCGTGGCGGACGGCTTCGGCGCCAAACGGTCCGATCTGATGTTTAATGACTTTATTATCGTCGGCCCGCCCGCCGATGCGGCTGGCATTTCCGGCATGAAAGACGGCCCCGCGGCTCTGAAGAAAATCGCCGAAGCCAAGGCCCCATTCGCATCGCGCGGCGATGAATCCGGCACCCACAAGAAAGAAAAGGCGCTCTGGAAGGCGGCAGGTGTCAACCCGAGCAGCGCATCCGGCAAGTGGTATCGCGAGACCGGCTCCGGTATGGGCGCAACGCTCAATGCAGGCGTCGGGATGGGCGCTTATGTCATCACAGATCGCGCCACCTGGATCAGCTTCAAGAACAAGAGCGATTTCAAGATCCTGGTGGAAGGCGACAAAGCGCTGTTCAACCAGTATGGCGTGATCCCTGTCGCCAAGGACAAATGCCCGAGCGTGAAGTTCGATCTGGCGCAGAGCTTTGCCGATTGGCTGGTCTCTGACGAAGGCCAGGACGCGATCGCCACTTATAAGGTTCAGGATCAGCAGCTCTTCTTCCCGAATGCCGGTCCGCAGAGCTGATGGGATCAGATTTGCGTAAAGGCTCTGTGCTGTCCAAATACGGGCCGCTTTGTCTGAGTGAGAAAAACGGACAATAATGATTACAAATCTGTGATCACACGTTACACATTCTGCTTGAGCGATTATCTATAGTCGGCATTTGTTAGGTCATTGTTGAGGACGTCATCGAATGAAACGCGCATTGCTTTTTGCGGTATTTGCCGCCGCTGCTGTTATAGGCGTCTACGCCCTGGGCACGAGCAGCGACGAGACCTCCTATAAAGTCTCAACAAGCGCAAAAAAATCCGTCGATCTGACCGGCCTTTCCGTGGCGACCTTCGCAGGCGGCTGTTTCTGGTGCGTCGAGGCGGCTTTCGAAGAGGTGCCCGGCGTTCGCGAGGCGATTTCGGGCTATTCGGGCGGCGAGAAGGCCAACCCGACCTATAAAGAGGTCTCCGGCGGCTTGACCACACATACCGAGGCCGTTCAGGTTTATTACGACCCTACGATGATCACCTATGAAGGACTGCTTCAAGTGCTGTGGCGCACGGCGGACCCGACGGACTCCGAAGGCCAGTTTTCTGACCGCGGCAGCCAATACCGGCCGGCCATTTTTTATCATAACGAGGAGGAGAAGCGCATCGCTCTGGCTGCCCGCGAAGAGCTTGACAAATCCGGCCGCTACGACAATCCCGTCACGATTGAGATCGTCCCGTTCAAAGCCTTTTACGAAGCAGAGGATTATCACCAGGACTATTATACGAAAAATCCCGTGCGCTATACGCTTTACACCATCGGCTCGGGACGCGCGGGCTTCCAGGAGGAGACCTGGGGCAACGATCTGACCGTTGACTTCTTCACATACAGACCCGTGTCGGACCCGCCGCAAAAGACAGACACAAAACCCGGTCTGTCCGCCGATATGTAAGCCCCACTGAGGGCCGTCCCGGCTGCGCGAAGCGATGAGCCGGGAACGACTTCGGGGCTTTTATCACCCCTCCATCGCCCGGCTTATCTTTGCGGAAGGCTTACGCCCAGCCCATCGCGCGCCAAAACATGATGATTGCGAGCGCGAGATAAAGGGCGAATTCAATCCATGGTATGATCGTCATTTTGCTACCTCTTTTGTTGGAAGTAGCCCGGCCGGCCAGGCATGAATTCAGGAAGCCAGCGTCCGTAGAGGACCGAAACGTCTTTATGCCGTCCGGCTTCTAAGAAGATAGATGCGCCTGCGACCGCCCCCGTTCTTGCCCGGATGCAAGACGGACGGCATTTGGTTGTAAAAGGACGGGCTTTGGATGTTGCCACCGAGCGCAAGCCGGGGCAGAAAATAAACTGGACACCTCCGAGAACTCGGTTCGTCGTCATTGCGAGGAGGCGAAGCCGACGAAGCAATCCATATGTTTCAACAGGTTGGATAGGTGGATTGCTTCGCTCTGCTCGCAATGACGCGTATCTGGAGGCACCCGGCATTGTTATTTAATGAATTTCTAAAAAAGAGTCTCAAGCCCCATGGGCCATGAAATTGCCTATCTGTGCGAAAAGCTGGATTTTCTGATCATGCAGCCGGAGGCGAGAAAGAAACATGGCTACAAGAGCATTGCCGCCCTGGCTAAGAAAAGCGAAATTCCTGCGCCATCACTTAAGACGCTAAAAGAACCTTCGCGAAACATATATGGCCGCATTTCCGCAGATGATGAACGCAAGCTTTCGGCGGCATGCGGCTTTGATCCGAAATGGTCCGAATGGCGAACCGGCACGGCAGACGTTTTCAAGACGAAATATCTCCGCGACGCCAAGCCCGCCGCAGATACCGGCAAGAAAAAAAGGGAAACAGGCAGGCCGCTCAAAGTCGCATACGGCCCGCAGGAAGTGGGCGGGCATCGCATGGCATCGCTGCGCGCCGAAGCAGTCCTCAGCAATGATGGCGAGCGCTGGCCGATCAAGTTCCATCTGCGTTGCCGGGACTTTGACGGCTACGGGATTAAAAAAGGCTTCATCGACCTGCATTGCGGCGAGGCCAAAGCCAAAGACGAGGATCAGAATTACCAGCAGGCATTTCCGCTGCCCGGCTATGACGTAACCATCCGTCTTGGCTCAGGTACAGAGCAAAAGCCCTCCTGGATGGTCAAGGCCAATAGCGGGATTTTGGACGATGTGCTTCCCGATGAGCCTTATTGCACTGTTTGCGATCTGGCCGATGGTGATATGCTGAAAGCAACATTCTCGATTTACGTCAAGGATGTTCCCGGTCCGGATGACTATATTTGCCAGAGCGACGGCCAGCCGATTGGCCGCAAGGCAAAGAAAATTCTCGACCAGATCGCGAATGTCGCCGTCTTGCGCAATGTCGATGGCGAGGTGGTTCTGTGCCAGCACACCGTCAGCTTCGAAGATCTTTATGCGGATTTAACGACGGATAATCCCTCCAAGACGGAAATAGAGAGGGAGGAAAATTAGATGCATGCCATTCGGACCGGGCGAAGGAGCGTAAAACCATGTATCACCGAGTAAAGGGTGGACTTCCAGCGCCTTGGGCGGAGCGGGCAGAGGCCGTCATTGAAGCCAAGACGGACAACTTCAGGACATTAATCGAGACAAGCGGCCTCGACCCGAAAAAGCATCTGCGCTTTGCGGATTGGTCAGGCGTCGATTTCTCAGGCGGCGATCTGCGCAGCTTCGATTTTACCGGCGCGCGTCTGCATGATTGCCGTTTCGACGGCGCGCGGATCATGGGCGCGTGCTTCGATCAGGCGGAGATCAATGGGGCGAATTTGCGCGCAGCAAAGGATTGGGAGGCTTATCTCCGCAATTGGACGCCGCTGGAGCAGCCCGTCAATGATCGGCATTTGCCTGTCGGGGCCGTGTTTCAGGACGCACCGTTTGCGCCTGAAATGGTCGTCGTCCCGGCGGGCGAATTCCTGATGGGCTCGCCGGAGGATGAACCGGAGCGATTTGATAAAGAAGGCCCGCAGCACGAGGTCACGATCTCCAAGAGCTTTGCCATAGGCCGCTACGCTGTAACCTTCGAGGAATGGGACTTCGCGCAGGCCGATAAGGAGTGGCGGCGGATTACCGGGCTGAAGCCGCGCAAGCCGGATGATTGGGGCTGGGGGCGCGGCAACCGGCCGGTGATCGATGTGAGCTGGGATGACGCGCATGCCTACACGAAATGGCTGAGCGCGAAGACCGGCCGCAAATACAAGTTGCCGAGCGAGGCGGAATGGGAATATGCGGCGCGGGCCGGAACGCAGACGCCCTTCTGGTGGGGCGCGTCGATTACGCCGGATCAGGCGAATTATGATGGTAATTATCCCTATGAAGGCGGGCCGAAGGGACAATATCGAGGGAAGACCTTACCGGTAAAGAGCTTCGATCCCAACCCGTGGGGGCTTTATCAGCTTCATGGGAATGTGTGGGAGTGGTGCGCGCATGGTCTGCGGGACTATTCGGCCACCTCCGTGGCCGAC
>CAZMAC010000307.1:0-4425 GCA_964564085.1 uncultured Hyphomicrobiaceae bacterium | reverse complement strand
CAATTCTTCCCGGTTTTTTACTTCCAAGCTTATCGATTTACTGCTGACCTTCTGATGGGCGCATGATGAGTATGCTGAGTTTATTCGGATCAAAGAGCGTCTTGGCGGCTTGGCCTGCTTCAGGCTTTGTTACGCTATTTAAACTGCGCTTACGTTTCTCGCCGTAATCCGCGGGCAGCCCGTCGATCCACAAGCCAAGCAGGTTGTTAACGAGTTTAGAACTGCTATCGAGTCCTAAAAGATAAGAACCGTTCAGACCGTTTTTCGCGTTCTCAAGCTCTTTAGCCTCCGGACCTTTCTCTTGCAGTTCGGAAAAAACTGCCTTTGCGACCTTTAGAGCCTCATCCATTTTGCCTGCCTCAGTCGAGACCACGCCGAGCGACATAGATATAACGCTGTCGGCAATAATCTGACTGGAGATTGAATAAGTTAAACCGCGCTTGACGCGTAACTCGCGGGTCAGCCAGGCATCGAAATTCCCACTGCCCACGATCTGGTTTAGAGCCATTGCAGAGAAAAAATCCGGTTTTCCGAGCCTTGGCATAGGAAATGCGAAAATTGCCGTTTCCAGCGACTGGCCGGGAAGAGCCGGAATGATTTTCTGAAACGGCTTGAACGAGATAGGCGGGGGAGCTTGTTTTTTAGGCTTTTCCGGCAATTCTGCAAATATGCTGTCGATAATCTTAGTTGCTTTCCCAGCGTTTATTGCGCCGACAATCACGACATGCAGCCCCGTTTTCGTAATCAGCCGGTCTCGCTGAGCGCGGATATCGTCAATATTTAAAGCGGCCAGCGTTTTTTCAGTGCCTTTAACCGGCCGGGCATAGGGATGACTGGCAAAAGCGTGCGCATAGAATTCCCGAATGGCGATACGCTGCGGCGAACGATTTGCAAATGCGAGTGAAGCAACTTCCTGTTGTTTCGCCCGGTTGAAATCATCTTCTTTAAGATGGGGGGACTGCAGAGCAAGTTTCAAAAGCTCGGTTGAGGTGTCGAGATGCTTCGTCAGCGTGAGAAGTCCGCCCGAGAACGCAAGCTGTGAAACCGAAAACGATAAATCGGAGCCCACCGCTTCAAGCTTTTGCTTGAACGTATCGGCATCCAATGGGCCTGCACCTTCATCCAGCATATTTGCAAGAAGATGCCCGGCGCCTTCTTTCCCCTCCGGATCTTCTACGCTACCACCGCGGATCGCAAAGCCCAGAGCTATGAGCGGTATGCCGTGATCCTCGACCAGCCAGGCACTAATGCCCCCAGGTGTTGTCAACTTTTGCACGCTGCGCGCCTGGACGACATGGGCATGGCTAAGCAGCGAAAAGAGAATGGTAAGGATGAAAATCCGTAAAGGCTGCCTGCTTGGGCATTGAAAATTTGAAGGTAAATGGCTGGCAGTCATTGTGCGCTCTTTTTATTCTCGGCTGGAACCAGATTGCCTGTCACGGAACGCCGCAGGACCAGGAAATCGCGAGCCGCAGCCTCGACATCAGCTTTCGTTACTTTGGTGATACGCTCCGGCAATCCAGCAACGTCCTCGACGGTCCGGCCGACGGATAAAGCCTGGCCGTAGCGGCTGGCCAGCCTCATCTGATTGTCGCTTTCGATGATAAGACGTGCCTCAATCGCGGTTTTGGCACGGGAAAGCTCTTCCTCGCTTATGCCGTTTTTCACAACATCGGAAAGCGCTTCGTCGAGCTGGGCTTCGGCAGGCGTGAGCGCATTAGTGTTTGGCGCAATGGCAAAAATCACGATCCGACCACTATCGCGCCCTTCTCCAAAATAGCGTGCACCGACTGCAAGAGCCGTCTTGCCTTCGGTTACAAGCGCCCGGTACAGACGGCTGGTTTCGCCGTCGCCGAGAATTGTCATCAAGACTTCAAGACTTTCTGCCTGCATCGGTTTGGCAGTATGATAGCTGGGCGCGAGATAATAGCGAAAGAATGCAGGCTGCGGAACGCGGGCATCAGCAAGCATCAGCCGCCGCGATGCGATGGGCTCAGGTTCGATATTACCTAGACGTTCCGGAGCTGATCGGTTTGTCTTGATTTTCCCGTAAGTTTGATTTGCCAGAGCACGAACTTCGGACGGTGTTATATCCCCTGCGATCACAACAATGGCATTGGCGGGAATATAATAACGCTCATAGGCCGCGCGGGCATCCTCCAGCGTCAGCCCCGCTATTTCGTGCGACCAGCCAATGGGCGGACGACCATAGCTATGATTGAAATATAGCGTGCCCGTCAGCTGTTCGGCAAGCAGCTTGATCGGATCGCTCTCAATATTGGAACGGCGCTCTTCGCGCACCACAGCGCGCTCTGTGACGACCTCATCCTCTTTGAAGTTGAGCTGAGCCATACGCCCGGCTTCAAGCGCCATCACATCCTTGAGACGCTCTTTCGCAACACGTTGAAAATAGTGGGTCGCATCATGAGTTGTCGTTGCGTTATCGATTGCGCCCAGGCGCGCAATTGCAGCCGAAAAGGTTTCTTTTTGCGCATCTCTCGCGAGGCTGCAGGTCTTGAACATCAAATGCTCAAGCAAGTGGGCCAGTCCGGACTTGCCCTGAGGATCATCGATGGACCCGATTTTATACCAGACCATATGGGTTACGACCGGCACACGATGATCTTCGACGACGACGATCTGCAAGCCGTTATCAAGCGCGAAGCTCGTGACTTTGCCAACAGGCGCCTGTTCAGCACGGGCCGCCGGACTGCCGGACACCAGCGATCCAAAGGACAAAACGGCAAACACAAATAAAATAACACAAGAGCGAGAATATCCCCATACTGTGTTCCGCATTGTGCGGGGGACGCACTTTCCATATGCCATGACTTGCCACCTCAACGGAACTGAGCGACTCGAGCCGCTTGTTCTCTAATCACGCGGGAGTTGTCCGTGTTTGCGTCGCCTGCCGCTTCATTTTCGATCTCAACAGCCGGACTTGACCAAACAGGTAAGCGCGGGCAGCTTTGGCAAGATGATTTGTAAGCCATCATCGTCCGCCACTTCGTGCCATTCGCAAAACCATGTCCATAAGGGAATGGCTGCGTTGATTTATCGAGCGAGCGATCATGGCGCGTTCCAATGAGATGGCCAATTTCATGCGCCACGGAGAAAGTCGTTGTCGCGCAATCGTGGTGGACAACAGCAAAAGCTTCATTCGCAAAGGCTGCAACGCGCGTCGCTAATCCGCAACCGGTCGGGCTATCGACAATCAATACCGCGATATCAGCTTTCTTTTCGTCACGAATTTTATGGATTTCTTCAAGATGGCCATCGCCGCGATCGGCAAAGCGCCAAAGGTGATTGAATAGATTGCCTTCGCTTTCATCATAATCGGTCTGGTGGCTGCCAGCGATCTCGATACGGACATTTCCGATCTTGCTGTTGCGAAAGCTTTGGGTTGTCTGTTCGGCAGCGAGCGCAGCAATATCTTTATGAATATCGGTGTAGTGACTTGCCGCTTTTTTCGTGTAGACGAACAGAACCGAAATTTCGATCAGCTCGGTTGAATTGCTAGGGCGCTTGGGTTTGAGCGTTTGAGATTCCAGCAATTTAGCAATTTCTTCGGGAATCTCTGGCTCCGCGCCGTCACGGACATCCTGCAAATTCTGCAAATCTTCGACAGGCAGCCTCTGCAGAAAGGGCGATCCCTCCGGCGCTGAAAATCTCTCACGGAACTCAGCAGGCATCACGGGATGTTCGGGCGGCATTTTTTGCGGATCGAGTTCCATGACAGCGTGTTCGTCGCCCTCAATATTTTTAATGACGTACTCTTTGCCATCATGGGTAAACGATCCCGCCATCCGCCCATTCGGCCACCACATCAGGCTGACGGGTAATGCCGAGCCAGCAATGCGGCCGTGCCAGAAACAACCATCCCGTGTTGTATAGACCGTGGTCCGTTTGGCGGTGATTTTTTCCGTTGCGCTTATCGGGATCTGGATTTCATCCGACATCGCTTCCGGGCCGCGCTGCGATCCAATCATTGGCTTCTCGCCACGCCCCAGAGCATATTCGACCATCCCCGAGTCGCCGATTTTGGTCATCGTGAGAGATTTTACGATACCGGATCGCATCGCATTCTTCATGGCCGCAGCACGCGCTTCGCTATCGGGCATGACGGACATGACTTGGCGAAAACTTTCGCGAACCGGCGCCAAATCAACGTTTTGCTCATCGCAGACATGCATGAGCGAGTCGACCCTCTCGGGATCGATCAGCCACATTTCCGATCCGCTCATTGGCAAAGCCTCGCCGCCAACAGCACCGGCAACATCGCGAAGATATTGATATTCCTTACTGTCTTGCGGCGGCAGGTTGGAAAGGACAACGCTCACCATTTTTTGATTTTGAGCGTTTGTTTGTGCAACAGCTGAAGCGGGCTGTATAATAGCCATTGTCATACAGAGGATTGATGCGCTC
>CAZMAC010000306.1:0-4445 GCA_964564085.1 uncultured Hyphomicrobiaceae bacterium | reverse complement strand
GCTCCGGCAGCCAGTTGAGCACATGATAGGCATCATCGTCGTAAAGGCGAACTGTCTGCAGCGCGTTTTTCTCTATCGCCCTCACAACTTTTACAACGCCATTCAAGAACGGCTCGCAGCCGATGAAACCCGTTTTTGGATTTGCGGCGGCTTGCCAAAGCAAATGCTCGCCCCCGCCGAAACCAATCTCAAGCCAGACATCTTCAACGGGTGCTCTGAAAAGCTGCGTTAAAGGCTGTGGGGGCTGTCGTGTTAGATGGAGGCGGAGCGCCGGAAGCTTTTACGCAATATAGGCGGATTGGACCGGCGTTAACGGCCGGGCGATACGCCGGCCGTAAATCTGGCGCTGCCTTTGAGCGGGATGCGGAAAATTCAGAGCTGTTTTTTCCGTATCAATCATCCCGCTCTGTCTGATTACGAGTTCGCCGCGCAAGCGGGAACAGTGACGTCGTTATATTCTTTCGAACTTGTTTTAGCTCAGCGCGGCTTTGATCGGCTCAACGAGATCAAGCTTTTCCCAGGAGAAACCGCCGTCATTGTCCGGCATACGGCCAAAATGTCCGTAAGCGGCCGTACGCTGATAGATCGGACGGCTGAGCGAGAGATGCTCGCGAATGCCGCGCGGGCTGAGATTGATGACTTCGGACAGCGCCTTTTCCAGCTTCATTTCCTCAATCCGGCCCGTGCCGTAAAAATCGACATAGATGGATAAAGGCTTGGAGATGCCGATCGCATAGGAAAGCTGAATGCAGCATTTCTCGGCGAGACCCGCCGCAACGACATTCTTGGCGAGGTAGCGCGCCGCATAGGCCGCCGAACGGTCAACCTTGGTCGGGTCCTTGCCGGAGAACGCACCGCCACCATGAGGCGCAGCGCCGCCATAGGTGTCAACGATGATCTTGCGGCCCGTCAGCCCTGCATCGCCATCCGGCCCGCCGACGACGAAACGTCCCGTCGGATTGACGTAGAATTCATCCTCCGGGCACATCCAGCCTTCAGGGATCACGCTTTCGACGAATCCTCGTACGATTTCGCGGATACGGGGCTGGCTGACATCTTCCTGATGTTGCGTTGACACCACGATGGAGCTCGTTTTGACCGGTTTGCCATTTTCGTAGAGCAGCGTGACCTGGCTTTTGGCATCGGGGCCGAGTTCAGGCGCTGCACCGGAATGGCGCGCCTTTGCCATCTCATGAAGAATGCGGTGAGAATAATAAATCGGGGCCGGCATGTAATCGTCGGTTTCGCTACAGCCGAAGCCGAACATGATGCCCTGATCGCCGGCGCCCTCATCCTTGTCGCCATTGGCGTCGACGCCCTGGGCAATGTCGCTGGACTGCTCGTGGACGTAGCAGTCAAACTCGAAATTGCGCCAGTCAAAGCCCTCTTGCTCGTAGCCGATATCCTTCACGCATTCACGCGCGGCCTCTTCCATGATCTGAGGTGTCACGCTTTCCGGCCCGCGGACTTCTCCAGCCAGGACCACGCGGTTCGTCGTTGCGAGTGTTTCGACGGCAACGCGCGAATTGGGGTCAGCCGCAAGATAAAGGTCAACCACCGCGTCTGAAATTCGGTCACAGACTTTGTCCGGATGACCTTCCGATACGGATTCACTCGTAAACAAATATTGCGCGCGAGACACTCGGGTACCCCCTTTTCTCAGGTTAAGGAATTTTGCGCGGGACAATATGACTTACGCCCGGAGGGTGCAAGTGTTCTGCGTGCGTATATTTAATCTTATGAGGACTTATTCAACCGATTGTGCAGGTACCGCCCGCAAATTCGCAGCCTCCATGGCCACGTCATCACTCAGTGCGCGCACAAGATCGACGACCCGTTTGCGCACTTTTGGATCGGTAATCTTAACGAATGCCCGGTTGAGTTCCAGCCCATCGCGACTGTTCAGAAAGTCCAGCAGATAGGCTTCCGTCTTCGATTCAGCGAAACCGGCAACGGCTGCTGCGCCGCGATTGACAATACTATTCGGTGCGTCCTCGAAGAAAAACTGGACCGGCACGTCGAGAATTTGAGAAAGCTGAAAAAGCCGGCTTGCACCGATACGGTTCGTTCCTTTTTCATATTTTTGGATTTGCTGGAACGTCAGCCCCATACGCTCACCAAGCTTTTCCTGGCTCATGCCGACCACCATGCGGCGAAGACGGACCCGGCTTCCCACATGAATATCCATCGGATTCGGCTTGCGTCCTTGTGACTCAAGACGTTCGTTCGTGCCCCCCGGCGTCGTTTGTTCCCGTGCCATTTCCCAATCGTGCCCTATCCCTGTCATAATTTTAAACGCGTAGACTGATATATCGCCAACACAATGTTTGGTTGTAAGCTCGCATTGGCTCACGCGTCAAGAATTAATAAACACAACCATAAATTGTGGTTACCAGTACTTACTACTTAACGTGTAAATTCCCCCAAATCCCTTAGCAGAAATACTCGCTTTGCTTGATTCTTTTATAATCACTCAACTTCGATTACAATTCTATACAATAAGAAAATGAAGATGGTTAACAGCATTAACCATTTTTCGCCCCATACAGCGTAGAATGTTGGCTCTAAAGCCACAGGTAGTGCGCTATCGATCACGCCCATCTCCCCGAGTGGCAGGCTGTGGATGATGCGGCCATGCGCATCGATGATTGCGGACACGCCGGTATTGGCGGCGCGTATGAGCGGCAGTCCCTGTTCGACGGCCCGAATGCGTGACTGGTGCAAATGCTGGTAGGGCCCGGTTGAGACGCCGAACCAGGCGTCATTGGTCAGATTGACAAGCCAGCCCGACCGCTCGCCATCTCCGTCCACATAAGCCGGAAATATCGCTTCATAGCAGATGAGCGGCGAAAAAGCCGGCGCCCCCGGCACGGCCATTGGGCGGCGCACCGTTCCGCTGTCGAAGCCTGTATTCAGATGCGTGAGCTGCTTGACACCAAGCGCTGCGAGCATCGCCTCGAAAGGCACATACTCCCCGAACGGGACCAAGTGAACCTTGTCATAGATATTAGATATTACGGCGCCCGGCCCGACAATGAACAAGCTGTTGAAAACCCGGTCGATATTATACTGGCCATCGGCGCGTTTCGTTCCCTCAACGCGCTCGCCTCCGAGAATGAGTGTGGTTTTTTCCGGGATAAGCTCTGTCAGCGCCTCCTGGACCTGCCTTGAATGAATTTTGTCATTGAGCATGAACAGAAATGGGATCGCGGTTTCCGGCCAGATCAGATGTGTGGTCTTGGCGACCTCGCCTGCCTCACTCGGTGACTGTTTGCTCAAGGTCAGATAACGATTGAAAATCCAGTCCCGGTTTTCAGGCTTCCATTTTTCCGCCTGGGGAATGTTAGCCTGGACGATGCGCAGTTGTACGCCCAGGAGTACATCGTCCGTCGCTGCCGCCAGCCGCGCCGTGCCCCAGGTCCAGCCCGCAAGTAACAAACATGCCGAGATCGCCGGTAAAACCCAGCTTCGCGCGCCGTCCCGTACCGTCATCCCGGCGAACGCCGCCGGAGAGGCATAGATGAGCAGCGCAAGGGCGGTCAGCCCGTATATGCCGAAAATCGATGTGCTCTGCGCCAAAGCTTCATTTCCGGCGAGCGCATAGCCCCAGAGATTCCAGGGAAAGCCAGTTAGAATATGCCCGCGGAGCCAATCGACAGAGAAAAACGCTGCGGTCAGAATGAAGATCCGCTGCGCACCGGGCCGCCAGAACCGGATCGCGGTCGCGCTTGCAAGGGCAAAAAATATGGCGAGAGCGGCCGGAAAGGCAGCGATTCCGAGCGGGGCCAGCCAGGCGAATTTGTCCGCTTCGACAAAGAAAGCAAAGCCGATCCAATAAAGGCCAGCGATGAAAAAGCCAAAGCCGAACCACCACCCGGCCAGCGCTGCCTGACGCCAGCGCGGTTTTGGCCTCGCTCCGTGGCCATCGCCTGCAATGCCGTCGAGCAGCCAGACAAAAGCGGGAAGTGTGATAAAGGGGATTGGCCAGAAATGAAACGGCGCAAAGCCTAGAACCGAAACCGCGCCAAGTGTGAAGCTCACAATCGCACGCCGCCAGCCTTGAAGACGGGCGATCCGGCGCGCCAGTGCATCGAGTTTCGGGATCAGCAATCCCGGCCTGGTCTCTGTCAAACTCAAACGATCACCTCCGCTTTTTTAAAGCTTCGCATGACCGATTGGTCTGAGAATGACAAGCTTTCTCTGAAATGGCCGCCGGATTGCGGTCTAGAAAACGACCGCCGATCCGGTCAATCGGCTGAGCCAGATTCTCCGTGTGCGAAAGTCGGGACGGACCGGGCCGGTTTGACCAGCTTGACTTTCACACTCTTGACGCGCCGCCGGTCGACATCCACGACCTCGAATTCGATACCGCCCGGATGGTGAACGATCTCGCCGCGGCTCGGAACACGGCCAAGCATGGTGAAGATCAGGCCGCCAAGCGTATC
>CAZMAC010000305.1:0-4446 GCA_964564085.1 uncultured Hyphomicrobiaceae bacterium | reverse complement strand
CGAGCCCGAGGGGAATCCCGTTCAGGACTCTTTCGTTCCGGTCAATCCACTAGCTTTAATTCAAGAAAATATTGATGAGCGTGACTCGAGTAGGAACGATAAAGAAAATATATACACTAGTGTAGCGAATTTGACATTTGATACCCATTTGCGGCAAACCTCGTTTTCAAATGTCAAATTCAAAAGCTCCACTAGAATCAATAAGTTGCTAGTGGTTCTTGAGATTCAAACATTTGTTAATGAGGGCGCCGCAGATGGGATACAAATGTTTGAATCGAACCACTAGCGATCTTCATACAATTACCAAAAATCCTCTCCACTTTGACAGTCCAATTGGGGGTCGGATAAAGCGTACATTCGATATAGTGATTGCATCGGCTACTATTATTCTAATGCTCCCGATATTCATACTTATCACGCTTGTCATTCTAGTCACATTAGGAAGACCGATTTTCGTGATTCAGCAACGGCTTGGTTTTAATCACAAGCCTTTCGGCTGTCTCAGATTTCGTACGAGCATAAGTGAAGTTGATGAGCAGAATTGGCACAATTTTGCGTATTGTTCCAAACGTCAACACGATGTAGTTAAAAACCAAGAGTTTGAAAGTAATGCTAACGTGTCCTGGATTGGCAATCTTTTGCGAGATTCGAGCCTTGATGAGCTGCCGCAATTGTTCAATATCCTGCGTGGAGAGATGAGCTGCATTGGTCCAAGGCCGATCGTAGGCGCTGAGGTGGAACGGTATGGTTCATATGTCGCTGATTACATTAGAGCAAAGCCTGGGCTAACGGGAATGTGGCAAGTCAATGAGTGCCGTAGCAGAACTTACGCGTACCGTATCAATTGCGACCGTTATTATATTCGTCGCTGGTCACCATGGCTTGATTGCATGATATTGTTCCGCACAGTTCCGACGTTACTAAGATTTGACGCAAGATCTGAAAGACCTAAAAAACTTGTTTATTAGTATTAACTCAATTAAATTATAAAATATAATTCAGATATACTTAATGGCATGAATATAAATATTTTTAAGTGGAGAATAAGCTTACTTTCTCAGATTGATGCATGAATTAAAACTGATAAATTGGAAGACGAGCCCACCTTGTTACAAAACCGTTCTAACGCAATGATTTGCTTCATTCAATCTGCTAGCAGGTTGTGCTGAATGCTTCAGGGGGTCGCGCGGAATCGCTAAAATGCTTTAACTCTTTAGAATAGATCAACTTTTTTCAGATTTACTGCGATATTTAGAACATAGATAGCTTCGATAAAGATTTGTCAGCCAAAGTCAAAAACCGCTTTCTTGTTAGAAAAGCTATAAATCAAAAAAAGTCTGGCATGTATTAGCTGCGTAAGAGCTGAACATCTTCAACATGCCCTTGTGTTAGAGCATCAGACCGAAAAGCATGTCCCCGCGAAAAGGGAGATGCGGAGCGGTTTTCGGATAAATCCGATGCTTAAACAAATAGATAGAGCGGCACCGCGATTCGAATTAAAGGTCCGCCGCTCTAATTGCTGAATAGATAAGGTGATCATCGTGAATAAGGACAGATCATGGCCAAAATTTTTCCGGTAATTCTTTGTGGTGGATCTGGGACGCGGCTTTGGCCTTTATCGCGTTCTATGTATCCCAAACAATTTATTTCGTCTTTGAATGGTGAAGAAGAAAGCCTCATTGCCTCGACACTCAAGCGCCTAACGCTCGATCAAGGTTTCGAGCCGCCAACCTTCTTATGCAATAACGATCACAGATTCTTGCTTCGCGATGAAATTGAGCGAATCGGTGTTGAGCCGCGTGAAATCCTGCTTGAGCAAGTCGCGCGTAACACTGCACCGGCGATTGCGATTGCAGCGCTGTCGATTGCAGAAGAGGCGCCGGATTCAGTTCTCGCGGTGATGCCATCCGACCATGTTATGCAAAACCGGAAGGCTTTCGCGGACGCTGTAAGCACAGCTGCCAAGGTGGCAACTCAAGGTTATTTCGTGCTTTTCGGCATAAAACCCTCAAAAGCGCATACGGGATATGGCTATATTCATAGAGGTCAAGTTCTAGAAAGCGGCGATAAAAATAGTTTTCACGTCGATTCATTCGTCGAGAAACCCGATCTTGCGAAAGCAGAAATCTATTTGAAGGATGGGGAATATTTCTGGAACAGCGGCATTTTTGTTTTGCCGGCCGCTCAATTTCTTGAAGAGCTGAGCCGGCTCCAGCCAGAGATTGTCGATCAGGCCCGCAAGGCTCTGCAGGCATCGCATCTGGATCTCGATTTTCGCCGCCTTGATGCCTCTGCATATTCGCGCTGCCCAAATATTTCTATCGACTACGCATTTATGGAGAAAACCGAACGAGCAGCTATGTTGCCGCTCGACGCCGGCTGGAACGATGTCGGTTCATGGAGTTCTTTGTGGGATTTGGCTCCGCATGACGAAAAGGGCAATGCGATACGCGGCGATGTCATGCTCGTAGACACGCATAACACTTATGTCCACTCCAATGGTGCATTGGTCTCAACGCTTGGCGTTGAGGATCTGATCGTTGTGCACACGCCAGATGCTATGCTCGTCGCAAAAAAAGAGCGCGCGCAGGATGTCGGGAAGCTGGTTTCCCAGCTCAAATTATCGAACAGACGAGAGCACGAACAGCATATTCGTAATCACCGGCCTTGGGGTTACTTCGAAACACTCAGTCTTGCACCGCGTTTTCAAGTCAAGCTGCTTCATGTCAAGCCTGGTGCGCAATTGTCTCTGCAAATGCACCATCACCGGTCAGAGCATTGGATTGTCGTAAAAGGTACGGCCAAGGTTACCTGTGATGGGGAGGATAAACTCGTTTGCGAAAATGAGTCGGTTTATATCTCAGCCACGCAATGGCATCAGCTTGAAAACCCAGGAAAAGTCGCCTTGCAGCTCATCGAGGTGCAGATCGGGACCTATCTCGGTGAAGATGATATCATTCGACAAAACGATATATATCAGCGTTCGCCTGAGGAAACGAAGTAATTGGCCATGAAGCGGGCACGTCGTAGCCATGCGCATGAAAATGCCTTGATGCAGGCACAAAGCCGTTTAGTGTGGCCTCAATTATTTGAATGTCGCATGAGAATGAGGTTCGATGCTAAAGCGGATTTTCATTTTGTGTATGGCCATCGCTATTTTCTGGCCGGCGGTGGCTTATGCTCAGAAGATCAAGAATCAAATCGCGGTGTTTGCTGCGCTCGATAAGGTAACCGCAAGAATCTCGCCGCTTGAGATCCCGATCAATCAGTCTCAGAAATTTGGTGCGCTGACCATCACGCCACGCATCTGCAATACGCGTCCGCCGACCGAACAGCCTTTAACCTCGGCTTTCGTCGAAATCGACGAAACGCAACTCGACACGACCGAAAAAAGGATCTTCACAGGATGGATGTTTGCGGAAAGTCCGGGACTTCACGCTGTTGAGCATCCTGTTTTCGACGTCTGGCTCACAAGTTGCAAAACACTTGCGGCGGAGACATCGCAAGGCAATTCATGGAAACCAGAGTGAATCTGAAGCGCATTGGCGAGGCGTTTATGGAATTCAGTCCGCGAAATCTCGAAAGCGCCAAATTGCTTGAGATGGTCGGTGACGAATTGCGTATCGAGCAGCTTAAAACGGCCATAAATCAGTCGGGCGGCAAGATAGACAAGCGCCACCTTGCTAGCGTCACGTTCGGTTGAGAACATCGACTCGCCGAAAAACGCTCCTCCGAGATGTACGCCATAGAGACCGCCGACGAGGCGTCCATCCTTCCAAGTCTCAATCGTATGACAATAGCCCATTTTGAACAGTTCGCGATATAACTCTGCGATCCGCTTATTTATCCATGTGGAGCGGCGGCCCGGACGCGGCATGGCACAAGCTGTAATCACACCGTCAAAATCGCTATCGACCCTGATCTCAAATAATTCCTTGCGGATCGTTCGGGCCAGTCGTTTCGGTATTTGCACCTGATCAAGCGGCAGAACACCGCGCTCTTCCGGTTCGATCCAATAAAGTGTCGGGTCGGCTGCGCTTTCTGCCATGGGGAAGATGCCGCACGCATAGGCTTTAAGAAGCACTTGCGGAGTAATATCAATCGATCGATGGCTATGGGATACCATTCTTCCCGGCAGTTCTGTCAGATCAGGGTAGCATTTGCTACACGCATCATAGAGAGTTTACTGCGTCTTGAGATAATTTTCGAGCCAATGGATATCATAAACCCCATCAACAATGTCGGGCTCGACAATGAGCCGGTTAAAAAGTGGTGTTGTGGTTTCGATCCCGTCAATAACAAATTCACTCAATGCACGCTTGAGCCGCATGAGGCATTCATTGCGGTTTTTGCCGTGAACGATGAGCTTGCCAATTAAGCTGTCATAGAACGGGGGGATCGAGTAGCCGGCATATACGGCGGAGTCAACGCGCACACCGAGGCCGC
>CAZMAC010000304.1:0-4446 GCA_964564085.1 uncultured Hyphomicrobiaceae bacterium | reverse complement strand
ACGGGGGTGCGAAGCGGTTGCCTGTCCCGGCCTCCGAGCCGGGATCGGATAAATCCGATGCTTAAACAAATCGAAGAGAAGCGGCTCGGCGATTCCGATGAAAGCTCCGCCGCTCTTGAATGGAGAATGACATGAGTGATGCAGCGCAAACGGCCGAGGCGCGATCGATCAATTGGAAAGCCTGGCTGGCAACGCCCTGGACGATTGTCGTCCTTGTGCCGCTTGCGGTTCTGGTCCTCGATCCGGCCAATCTGCAAGCGGTGATGGCGTTTGCCGCGAAAGCTTTCCTCGGTACGCTGCCCTACATCGCCTTTGCTGTGCTGCTGATTGCCTGGCTGAAGGCGGCTGGTGCGGAGGCCGCCATTGGAAAAGCTTTTAAGGGCCGCGAAAACCGCATGATCGTGATGGCGGCGCTGTTTGGCGGGTTGGCGCCGTTCTGCTCCTGTGAGGTGATTCCGTTTATTGCCGGACTGCTCGCAGTCGGCGTGCCGCTCGGTCCGGTGATGGCGTTCTGGCTCTCATCGCCGCTGATCGACCCGCCGACGCTCTTGATCACAGCGGCAGCGCTTGGCTGGCCCTTCGCCATCGGCAAGGCGGTGGCAGCCGTCGCGCTCGGCCTTTTCGGCGGCTTCACTGTCAAATTCCTGATGGCGCGGGGCGCCTTCGCCGATCCGCTACTGCCGCGTTCCTCCAGCGGATGCTGCAGCAAGAAAACTGCGCCTCCAAGTCAGCCGGTCTGGCGTTTTTGGGGCGATGGCGAGCGGCGCGAGACCTTCCGCGTCGAACTCGGCGAAAACGCCCTGTTCCTCGTCAAATGGCTGGCTCTGGCCTATGTGCTGGAAGCGCTGCTTGTCACCTATGTCCCCGCCAGCCTGATCGCCAGTGCGGTCGGCGGTGATGGCTTGATGCCCATCGTGATCTCCGCGGCCGTCGGGGTGCCGGCTTATTTGAACAGCTATGTCGCGCCGCCGCTCCTTGCCGGACTGATCGATCAGGGCATGAGCGCGGGCGCGGCGATGGCGTTCATGGTGGCCGGCGCGGTGAGTTCGGTTCCTGCAATGGCGGCCGTATGGTCCCTCGTCAAGCGCGGGGTCTTCGCTACCTACTTCCTGCTCGGGCTGATCGGCGCGATTTTGTCCGGCGCCATCTTTCAGCTCTTCGTTTAGATCGGAGAAGCTTGTGCAGCGGACAGTCACCGTTACGGTTGAAACAGCAGGCCGCGACGGTTGGAGCCTGCTCGCCCCGACCGGCATTCCGACGCTTTATCAGATGCCGGCCGGCTTTGCCGTTCAAGGTTCGCTCTTCACACTGAGCGGTGAGACGACGAGCGGGCAGATGGCGGCGCTCATCTTAGCCGCTGGCAGCGAGCCGATTACCCTGACTTACCGCTTCATCGATGGCGGCACGGCCTATCCGGAGACGCTCTTTCGCCATCGCAAAAATCGCTTCACGCGCGCCGCCGAGCCGCTTGTTCACGAGGCGCGCCGGATCGCCGATCATTGGGCGGACGGACATGCCGCGATTGAAGAGATCGTAAACGATGTAGCCCGCAAATTCAGCTATGGGCATCCGGCGGCGCGGTTCAATGACGGCGCGGCGGAAGTCCCCTATCTGTCTTGCGCGCTGACTGAAGGGTCTTGCGTCGACATCAATACATACCTCATCGCAATGCTGCGGGCGGCAGGCTTTGAAGCGGGATATGTCACCGGCTATTTCTTTCCCGCCGAAAAGCAAGGCACTTGCGAGGATATGCATTGCTGGGTCGTAACGCGGCATCAGGGTGCCGTCCTTGAATGGGACATCGCGCATCACATGAAACTCGGCAAGAGCGAAATCTGTTGCGGGCTGAACCCGAAAGCGGGCGAGCGTGTCGCTGTCGCGCATTCGATGGGGCTCGACTTTCCCGAGCTTGGCATCCGCGAAATGAAGCTGCTGGCGGAGCCGGTCTGGGTCGATGAAGATGGAAAGGTCGAGGCCGCAAAGATCGTAATCCGGTTGGCAGCCGACTAATGCATGGCATGCGAAAACCGCGCCGGCAATATCGTCCCCCGCTTTTATCCTGGCAATTCGCCGTTTGCATTCAGCGGTGCAAGAAGATCACAGGCCACGTTGAGCTTTCAATTTATACAACTTTAGATTGAATTCTTGCGCGACTCTCGGCAGTTTGGCGAAAATTCTCGCTTGCATGTCAGGAGGCGTCGTGCGTCCGCTATCACTTCCTGCCCTGATCATGTGTTGCGCGCTGTGTGCTTACCCGACGATCCTTTCGGCACAGCAAAGCGCGGCACGGTTTCAGGGCGCAAAGATCGATGAAAGCTCGAAAAAATTAGGCGTCGGCAGCCCCAGGAGCGATCTGTCCGGCCTCGGTCATACGCTCGCACCGGGCGTCATCTTTCAACCGACGGTGACGATTGAGAGCGGCTATAACTCCAACCCGGACGAATTTTTCATCGGCGGTGAGGGCTCGGCCTATGGCTTGACCAATGCGACCGGGGTTTTCGGATTCATTAAAGAGACCGGCGCAACCACGCTGACATTGCGGGGAACCTTTCTGCAATATGACGGCGACATTGAAGACAGCAGCCGCTGGGACTCCGGTGTCGCGCTCGACAACGCCTATGCCGTCGCGCCAAATACGATCGCCACTTTCGGCGCATATTATTTGCGAGACGAAATCTCATTTGTCGCAAGTGACAATGAAGGCGCTTACGGACAGCTCGCTTATAAAGAGCTGGATTTCGAAACCTTCGCGCGGTTGAAGGTCGACCAAATCGGCTATCTCGGGGATGTGGCGGGGACATCGGGCATCGATGCGCTCACATTGCTGCTGATCCAGCCATCGCAATTCAACCTGCAACGCATCGAAGGCGTTTCAGGGTTTATCTTCAGGCCCCGCTCCCGCATCGGCTTTTACGGCGAATTGGGCGGTGCCAATCTGGATTACTACACGCAGAATGCAGAAAGCGTCATCGACCGGGACGCCACGGAATTCTGGGCCATTACCGGTTTTCGTTTTAACCTGCATCCAACGCTTGTCCTCGATACCGGCTGGCGGTTTAACGTGCGCCAATTCGATGAGCGCCGGGTAAACGATCAATCGACGAACTATTTCGACGGACGTCTGACATGGACACCGAAAGATAGATTACAGTTTGTTGCCGAAATTGACCGGGGCTTCGTTGAACCTGTCAGTACACTGGCTGTCGCCGGGGATAAAATCCATTATGGCGCATCGGTTGCGTATAAGGTGCGGCCCGATTTGCATGCCAGCGCGACCGTCCGGCACGATCAGATCGAACAGATCGGCGACAGTTTCGACTATCATGAGACGGAAGTTTCATTGTCTCTGACGTATCAGTGGAGTGAGCAAGCCATTGTCTACGGGCTGGTCGGAAACGAATTTGTCGAAGAGCAGAGTACCGGCCTGGACTATGATAAGCTGCACATTGGCGGCGGCGCCAAGATCAAATTTTAGAGCGGCGGACTGTTAAGTGGTCTCGCAGTGCCGCTCTATCTATCTGTTTAAGCATCAGATTTATCCGAAAACCGCTTTGCACTTTTCGGTCTGATACTCTAAAATTCAACCCTGGCGCCGACCCTCCCCCGGCCAGCAGGCCGTTCGCAAAACCGTCAGCTTAATATCTGCCCCCGGCAGATCTGGCAAAGCCCGCCTGGCTCGTAGCCGCACCGCCCGGACCGGCCGAAGCGCCAGTGCTGGCATAACCTCTGAATGCGTACCATTTCCCGTCGCTCGTACGAACTTTCAGCAAGGTCGCAGACATACCGCTGGCACTGGCCGAGCCATTTTCAGCATGGCCGCTACTGCGTTGAACCGAACGCTTTAAGGAAATAACGCCGGCATCGGACGTGATATGCGTGTCGCTGCTGCCGAAACCATAGCCGGTTTCTCCGTGAGCATCGGTTTTGGCCAGCGCGCCGGCGCTTTCCTGATGACGGACACGAAAACTGCCATCCCGGTAATGGTCGGCATAAGATAGAATGACCTGCGCCTCTTGCGGCGTGAAAGTGGAGTGAGCCCCGGAGCCTCCATTATATCCGCCTGCAAGAGCAGCGGAGGAGAATAAGCTCAAGCTGAATGCGAGCGCAAAGCGGCGCGCCGTTAAGGCGTAAAACATCGTTCGGCCTCCTGACATGAGGTCGTGAGAATTCGTTTCGATTTTTGAGAAGAGGAGGCCGCAACCCCGCCGGGACTGCGGCCAAGTCAACAGGCGATTAGCGGCGGCCGCCGCTGCGAACGTTCTTGGCGACAGCGCTCGATACGGCTTGCTGGTTGATCGAACCAAAGCTAAAGCCAGCATGAATGGTACCGGCCTGGAAGCTGACGTTCTTCGCAGTCGCGCCGGCTTTCATTTTGCCGCTGCAGCCACAGGTCGTTTTATTGATAGCCTCGGCAGACGCGCCGGTGAGCTGCTTGAGATTGCCTTT
>CAZMAC010000303.1:0-4452 GCA_964564085.1 uncultured Hyphomicrobiaceae bacterium | reverse complement strand
TTCGGTTTTCTGACCGTCCTGCGTGACATGAAAAATTTTGCCGGGCTTTGTCGTGATAAGAATTGTGCCGTCTGGCAAGAAGGTCATTGCCCAAGGCTCATCGAATGTCGCAACGCTCGTCGCGTTTAGCGTCACGCCATTCTCGCCGGATATCTCAAATGTCTTAGCGTCGGCACTCATCAGGCCCGCCTTTGTCAAAGGGCCGGCAAGTAGAGCTGTGAGCATAATTGTGCGATAGAGCTTATGTCGATCTTTCCTGTTAAACATTGTCCTTATCAACCGCAAAAACTGGCGAATGGTTCCCCGAGGAGCAATCGCAGAAAACGGCAAGCGATTTGCTGCTCTGCTTTGGCGAGTGTTTTCACCAGAAATAAGGTGTGGCAGCAAAGATGGAACCGAACCTTTCGAAAATTTAATCGGACAGGATCAAAACTTTATCGAAGTTGAGGGTTGCCGGCAGTCTCAGCTGCGATGTCGGGTTTGACGCCATTCGCGCCGCATCGAATTCAGCTCAGACAATGCTAAGCCGGCGGCTGCCGTTTTATCACAACAACCTTTTTCAATGCATGGACAGTGTTCAGATCGCACGCGCGTCGGGTTTATGCGCCAGACAACCTGCAGAGTTAGCCAGCCAGAGTTTTCTCGATCTCGGCTGTCACATCGGCAGGGGCTTTTTCTTTGATAAAGGCCATGACTTCCGACCCGACCGCCGCTGACTGATCCGTGCTCAATCCCAGCCTCTGGAGTTTGCCGAGAACTTCCATCAACGCACCGCCGCTGCTGCCGCCCGTCAGAGATCCCAGCGCGCCGCCAATCATGCCGCCAATGTCCGGCATTCCACCGGCGCCAGCCCCCTTTTCTTCGGCAGCAGAGATCAGCGTATCGGCGCCAGGTATGGCACTCATAAGCTTGGCCACGAGGTCTTGAGGCAAAACAGATTGCAGCTTTTGCAGGATAAAACCGATCGCAGGCTGCGCGAGGCTCGCATCGATCCCAACATTATTGACGACGCGGTTGACCAATTCCTGCATGACGGCTTCTCCTTAAATCCATGCCCAATGTGGAGTTTTTACACTCAGGGTGGTGATAAGCTGATCTGGCCTGTTCTGCAATGCCTGTCGTCTTTCATGGCCAGGCGCGTGTCGGCCGATCATGACGCGCGGCGCCCCCAGCTTAACCGATAGAGATCGAAGCGCCGATCCTTGTAGTTGCGGACTGTGCCGGATGCGCGTGCAACACGCAGATCCGCCAGCCTTAGATCGGCAAAAGCAATCGTTTCGGTGTTCGCTCCCGTATCAGCGGCGACACCGTCGCGGGCAAAGGCGAAATCGCAGGGCGTCAAAATGCAGCTCTGCGCATAGTGGATATCCATATTCTCCACATTCGGCAGATTGCCAACAACGCCCGACAATACGACATAGCACTGATTTTCGATTGCCCGCGCATGACAGCAATAGCGCACGCGCAAATAGCCGCGCGGCTCATCCGTGCAGAACGGAACAAACAGGATCATTGCGCCCTGATCGATTAAATGGCGCGCAAGCTCGGGGAATTCGGCATCGTAACAAATGAGCACGCCAATCGGGCCGCAATCAGTATTGATTGCGTTCAGGGCATGGCCGCCCTTCATGTTCCACCAATAAGCTTCGTTCGGCGTGGGGTGAATTTTTTCCTGCGAATGGACAGAACCATCGCGCAGGAACACATAAGCGATATTTTTGAGATCGCCTTGCGTATCCTTTGTGGGGTGAGACCCTGCGATAATATTGATGTTGTAGCTCACCGACAATTCGCTAACGAACTCCTTGAACCAGCTTGTATAATCCGTGAGCCGTTCAATCGCTTCCTCAGCGGAAAGCGCTTTTTGTTCCAATGACAAAAGCTCAAGCGTGAACAATTCGGGAAACACAACAAAATCGGCGCGGTAATCGGAGGCGACGTCAACGAAATATTCGACCTGCTTGGCAAATTCTTCTTTCTCTTTAATCCCGCGCATCTGAAATTGAACGGTGGCAACGCGGACCGTGTCCTGTGTCGTCAGACTTTCGGCGGACGACTTCTCCAAAGGTGTTTCTTCCGCCAGCGGATTGTGCCAGACCCAATGGATGGCATAGCCGAGGGATTCGTGATCGTCCGGATCGTAATTGCGGATAATGCCAATCGGCTCGAATCCATTGGAGAAGTGGAACTGAACCGTACTATCGCGGGTTTGCCGCTCCTGCACGGCCTTTATATAATCCTCCGGGGTACGGAACTGGTTTTTGCGTTTGGCAAAGCCGGGCAGACGTCCGCCAAACACGATACCCTTCAGCTTCCATTCCTCACAGAGCCGCCGCCGCGCATTGTAGAGACGCTGGCCGATGCGCAGACGCCGAAAGCGCTGGTCGACACACACGCCCATACCATAAAGATAGTCGCCATCAGGATCGTGACGGGAGGCAAGGCCGCCGCCGGTGATCTCATCCCAGCTATGCGGCTTGAGCGCAGCCTCGCCATCGATCACGAAGGTCGCCGCATGCCCGACGATTTCCCCGCCATATTCGGCAACGAACTGGCCTTCAGAAAAATTATTAATTTGAGAACGAGTCGCGCGCTCATAATCCCACGGCGGTGAGTCGTAGCTTTTCTCATTGATTTCAGCGATGCCTGGAACATCGTCGAGACGCGCCAAGCGGATGATGAGCTTGTCTTTCATTGAATCGTAACATTGTCTATTTGGTGCGTTTTGCCAAGCCTGCGCGGCAATTAATCGGGGGAAAGCACCTTTCGCGGGCTGCTTGGTGATTTTAAATCCGTTGACTCAAGATCGCTCTATCCCTCCCAATCGGCGCAAATGCAGGAGTTTAGGCAGCACAAAGCTGTGAAAGCCTATAAGCGAATATATCGATGTGTAACCCGTTTGCCATTTCGTCACCGCAGCCGTTTCGTTATGTTAATTTTTCTCGTCTGTGTTTCAGTATTTGCGCGTATCGATGACTCCTGCCCAAATCCGGCTTCTTCAGAAAAACTTCATCCTGATTGAACCGCTCAAAGCTGAGATTAGGCAAAGCTTTCACAGAAAGCTTTTCGAGCTTGCTCCAGAAACACGCGCGTTTTTTACATCCGATCTTGAGCAGCAATGGCACAACCTGATGTTCGTTTTCGAAAAGCTCGTCAGCGATGAATTACCGTCCATGCTGACCGTGCCCGTTACCGACTCCGGCAGCAAGGAAGTCTCCTTGCCGGGCATCGTCGAACTGGCCCATCATTATGCTGAGAGTGGCGCGGGGCCGGAGCATTTCTCCCCTGCAAAAACCGCGCTCTTATGGAGCTTGGAACAACATCTCGGCGAGGCTTACGACGGCGAAACCGCCGATACGTGGGCGGTTGCTTTCGACGTGATTGCTGCGTCTGTGATCAGCGTCATGAGGTCTGAAGCAAGCGAGCCGGTCATGCCCCATGATCGCGACCAAAAGATCGGCGAACGCGCGCCCAATAAGCGCAGGGACGAGATTGCAGGTCTTTTGCTCCCGGATTGAGCTGGCGTACGGCCGGGAAATCCCCGATTCAATCCGTCAAAATGGGATCCGGGTCTTCGTCAAGCTTCGATAAGACCAAGTCTTGATCTTCGCCTAAGCGTGGGCTGTGGTGTGTCCCGACCATACGCACGCCATCGATAACAATCGGGCTGGCAACGGTCGGCACCTTGGTCCCATCCGAAAAAAGATCCAGCTGGATGCCGCGCGCAATAACTTGCGGGTCGGCGAAAACCTCAGGGACCGTATTGATCGGTCCGGCCGGAATGCCCTGCCGTTCCAACACGGCAAGCAGCTCATCGCGCGGCCAGCGCTCGGTCAACTCAGAGATGGCGGCGCACAGCTCCTCACGGTGGCGTACACGGCCCTCATTTTTTCGGTAGGCCTCGTTTTCAGCCAGCCCCGGCACAGCGAGCACGTTACAAAGCCGGGCGAATTGCGTATCATTACCAACCGCAATGATCAGATAGCCATCCGATGCCGGGAAGACCTGATAGGGAACGATGTTGGGGTGTCCATTGCCAAGACGCGGCGGCGTTTTGCCGGACGCCAGATAGTTCATCGCTTGATGTCCAAGCACCGCGATTTGACTGTCGAGGAGCGACATGTCGATATAAGCTCCCTGCCCTGTCAGATCGCGGCGGCGCAAGGCGGCGAGGATCGCGTTGGTCGCGTATAGACCTGTGACAAGATCAGCCATCGCAACGCCGACTTTAACGGGCTGACCCTCTGGCTCGCCTGTGATGCTCATAACCCCGCCCATACCCTGGATCAGGAAATCATAACCAGCCCGGGCAGCATAGGGTCCGGTTTGGCCAAAGCCGGTAATCGAGCAGTAAATCAAGCGAGGATTGAGGGCTTTCAGACTTTCATAATCCAGCCCATATTTCTTCAGACCACCGACTTTAAAATTTTCAATGAGCACATCCGACTGCGC
>CAZMAC010000302.1:0-4455 GCA_964564085.1 uncultured Hyphomicrobiaceae bacterium | reverse complement strand
ATCAACGTGACCCAGGCCGAGATTGGCTGGCGCGTGTAATTATAATCGATCCCCATGGAATTGAGCGTTTTGCCCAGCAGGCCGATTTCCGGGAGCGCAAAGATATTCCACATCGCGCCGACCACGTTCCACGGGATGAGCAGCGGCAGCGCCATCAGGACGAGACAGACCGAGACCCAGATCCCTTTGCGCGGCATGGCGAGCGCGATGGCAACGCCAAGCGGAATTTCAATCGCCAGGATTGTGAAGGTAAAAAGCAATTGACGGCCAAGCGCGGCATGAAAGCGTTCCGAGGAGAGCACCTGCTCGAACCATTTCAGACCTTCAAAGAAGAAAAGATTATCGCCGAAGGTTTCTTGAACGGAATAGTTTACCACTGTCATCAAGGGAATGATGGCGTTGAAGGCGACCAGAATGACGACCGGGAGAACGAAGAGCCAGCCCTTTTGATTTTCGATTTTGTTCTGCATCGCGGCGCCCCCTACTCGACGAGCCAGCTATCGGCGTAAAGCCGCGTCTGCTTCGGCTCGAATGCAACTTTCGCGCTTTCCGAGGGCACGGAAGCATCCTCAGCAATCAGCAGATTAATCCGATAATCCCCGTGACGCGCATCGACGATCTTGTGGCGCCCGGCATCGCTTACTTTCACGATCTCGACCGGAATGCCCTCCTCGGCGAAGCGGACAAATTCCGGCCTCACGCCGAGTTCGATCTGTTTGCCCGCGAGATCCGCCGTCGCCGGATTATCGACACCCAGCCGTTCCCCGGCGAACACGGCCTTATCGCCCTCGATACCGCAGGGCAGCACATTCATGCCGGGTGAGCCGATGAAATGGCCGACAAAGGTATGATGCGGACGCTCAAACAGGTCGACCGGCGTGCCGATCTGGACGACATAGCCGTCATGCATCACCACAACCTTATCGGCGATCGTCAGCGCCTCGGTCTGATCGTGGGTGACATAAATCATCGTCCGCCTGATGCGGGTGTGAAGCTCTTTCAGCTTCGAGCGGAGCTGCCATTTCAAATGCGGATCGATCACAGTGAGCGGCTCGTCGAACATGATGACGTTGACGTCCTCGCGCACGAGACCGCGCCCGAGCGAGATCTTCTGTTTGCCATCCGCCGTCAGACCTTCCGCGCGGCGTGGCAACATTGCGGTCAGGTCCGTCATCTCCGCGATGGCCTCGACGCGCGTCTTGACTTCGGCTTCCGGAACGCCGCGATTGCGAAGCGGAAAGGCCAGATTGTCGAAGACGGTCATGGTGTCGTAAACAACGGGGAATTGGAAAACCTGCGCAATGTTGCGCGCGACGGGCGGCTCATGGGTGATATCGCGCTCGTCAAACAAAACACGTCCATGACTTGGATTGATTAAACCGGAAATGATATTGAGCAGTGTCGTTTTTCCGCAGCCGGACGGACCGAGCAGTGCATAAGCTCCGCCGTCTTCCCATATGACATCGAGCTGCTTCAGCGCAAAATCCGCCGGGGATTGCGGATTGGGCAGATAGCTGTGGCGAAGATTATCGAGCGTGATACGAGCCATCAATCCTCCCCTATATCTCAATCCGGCGGCCGTCTTCGGTGAAGAACAGACACTGCCCGGCATCGAGGAAAAATGGCGTATCTTCGCCAACTTCAATGGCGTGAACCCCATGCGACTGCGAGATCCAGGTTTGTCCGGCATGGTCGAAATGGACGACGCTTTCCGATCCGCTCAGCTCCGTGATGATCACATGGCCGTCGATACGAACGCTATCGGCTTTGATTGCGCTTGGCGTAACCAGATGCGGGCGCGCGCCGATCATATAGCGTCCGTCATCAAGGGCGGCGGCTTTGCCGTTTGCCGCCCAGGCAACGTGATCGCTGATCCTGAATTCGCCTTGGGCCTTCGTAACAGGCACGGCATTAATCGGCGGCTCTGAAAAAACCTTCGCCGTCAGAAGGTCAGCAGGCTTACGGTAGATCTCGCCGGTCGGTCCGAATTGGGCGACCCGGCCTTCGTGGAGCGCCGCCGTATAACCGCCGAGCAGCAGAGCCTCGCCGGGTTCGGTCGTAGAATAGACAACCGTACAGCGCCACCCCTCGAAAAGTTTGGGCAGCTCATCGCGCAATTCCTCGCGAAGCTTGTAATCCAAATTGACCAGCGGCTCATCCAGAAGGATCAGATCGGCATCCTTGACGAGCGCACGGGCGAGCGCCGTCCGCTGCTGTTGACCGCCGGAAAGCTCCGAGGGTTTGCGCTGAAGCATCGGTGTCAGCTTCAAAAGCTCCGCCATCCGATGGACGCGCTCATCGATTTCACTGCGCGCGATACGGGCAACGCGCAGGGGCGAGGCGATGTTCTCGAAAACCGTTAAATTCGGGTAGTTGATGAATTGCTGATAGACCATCGAGACGTTGCGCTTCTGGACCGGAAGGCCCGTGACATTGCTGCCGCCGAACCAAACCTCGCCGGACGTCGGACGACGTAAACCGGCCATGAGCTGCATCAGCGTCGTTTTGCCGGCAAGGGTCGTTCCCAGAAGAATATTGAACGCGCCTTCCTTGAGACTGAGGCTCGTGGGATAAATATGCGTGTCGCTGCCGACACGGAAAGTGACATCTCGAAGTTCAAGGGTCACGGGCAGGGTCCCTGCGGCCTTCTTATTAGCTTGATCGTAGCTGTAAAAGGCAGGTTGGAACAACAGTTTAGACGCGTATCCGGTGCGACTGTCATCCAGGCGAAGGCAACCGTTCTCCTCGCATGAACGGCCCGATCCGCCGCAGGAAACGTCCTGCAACGGACCGGACAATCGAGTCGCTTAGCCTTTTTGGTTCTGGCTCCAGCGTTTGATCAGCTCGTCATATGAGATGGTCTCGCCTTTCGGCTTCTCATTGTCGAGCTTTGCTTTCGCGCCGCCTTTGCCAAGCCATTCGGCTGCGTCTTTTTCTTCATTCAGACGCGGGCCGCAACCGCCATAGACTTCGGCCTTTTCGTCCGCAGCCTGCATGCGGGCCATGACCGTGTCCATCTCGCCGGCCAGACGGTCCATGGCTTCCTGCGGCGTGAAGGTGCCGGAGTTCACGTCGCCAATCTGCTGCCACCAAAGCTGTGCAAGCTTGGGATAGTCCGGCACGTTAATACCCGTCGGCGTCCACAGCACGCGGTCAGGCGAACGGTAGAATTCGACGAGGCCGCCGAGATCCGGCGCGCGCTCGGTGAAGCTCTCGTGATTGATCGTGCTGTCGCGGATGATCGTCAGCCCGACATGGCTTTTCTTGACGTCGACCGTTTTGGAGGTGACGAACTGGGCATAGAGCCAGGCTGCCTTGCGGCGATCGACCGGCGTGGATTTGAACAGCGTCCACGACCCCGCATCCTGATAGCCGAGCTTCTGGCCTTCCTCCCAATATGGGCCGTGCGGCGACGGAGCCATCCGCCAGAGCGGCTTACCGGCATCGTCCACCGTGTTGTTGCCTTCGCTCTTTGGCGCGACCATCGAGGCGGTGAAGGCTGTGTACCAGAAGATCTGCTGGGCGACATTGCCCTGGCTGAGCGCCGGGAGTGACTGATAGAAGTCATAATCCGCAGCGCCAGGAGGGGCGTATTTGCGCAGCCACTCATCCCATTTGCGAATGGCATAGACCGCTGCCGGACCATTGGTGCCGCCGCCGCGCGTCACGGATGCGCCAGCCGGATTGCAGGAGCCGTCTTCCATGCGGATACCCCATTCATCGATCGGCTTGCCGTTCGGCAACCCCGTGGAGCCAGCGCCCGCCATGGAGAGCCAGGCGTCGGTCATACGCCAGCCGAGGTCAGGTGCGCGCTTGCCGTAGTCCATATGGCCATAGACGCGGACGCCGTCGATTTCCTTCACATGGTTCGTAAAGAAGTCGGCGATGTCTTCATAGGCTGACCAGTTGACCGGCACGCCAAGATCGTAGCCGTAGCGTTCCTTGAAGCGCTGCTGAAGCTCCGGCTTGTCGAACCAGTCTTTGCGGAACCAGTAAAGATTGGCGAATTGCTGGTCGGGAAGCTGCCAGATGTCGCCATTCGGTCCGGTCGTAAAGGAGATGCCGATAAAGTCCTCGACATCGAGATTCGGATTGGTGACGTCCTTGCCTTCGCCTTCCATCCAATCCGTCAGGTTGACGGCGCTGCGCAGGCGGGAATGCGTTCCGATCAGATCGCTGTCATTGACGTAGGCATCGTAAAGATTGCGCTTGGTCTGCATCTGCGTCTGCACGGCCTGGACGACTTCGCCCTCGCCGAGAAGCTGGTGGTTGACCGTGATGCCCGTGATTTCTTCGAACGCTTCGGTCAGCGTTTTGGATTCATATTCGTGTGTCGGGATCGTCTCCGACAGCACGTTGATCTCCATGCCCTGGAAGGGGTCTGCGGCTTTGATGAACCAATCCATTTCCTGCATCTGCTCTTCTTTTGTGAGCGACGAAGGCTGGAATTCGTCA
>CAZMAC010000301.1:0-4460 GCA_964564085.1 uncultured Hyphomicrobiaceae bacterium | reverse complement strand
GAATGGCATTCACCGGAACGTTTTCGTTGTTTGTTTTAGCGTGTCTTTTGGCCCAAAACCGATGCCCACTTTTAGGAGACACGCTGTAGGTTTTCACATCATTCAGGCATATCGATCTGGCTTTCCGCCTCGCCGATCGTTTTCCCGCCCCGGACAACTTCAGCGCGGCCTTGATATGATCCGGCAGGCCATCTCTCACTGCGCAGCTTCTTGCCGGCGAAAGCGACATAATGTGCTTTATTTCGGTCGAGCGGATCGATGGCGGCGTTCGCCGAAAATCCGTTCGGGCCTTTCACGGCGAGCCGAAGCTCATCGCCTTTGCGTATATTGATAAGACGCACAAAAAAGATCAGCGCGGGTGAACGGGCGTCCGCAGCCGCAACGGTTCCCAATTCAGCACTGCGTGTTGAAACAGGCGCGCTGGAAAATCCAGTCTGAATAATGGCTGAGTCGCTATAGGACAGTTTAGCCCGCAGACCCTCATCCCACATATTCTGCGCAGGAAGCGCATTTTCCGTTTGGCAAGTGCCGTCAATTGCTTTCCCGAGAAAAGGATCGACGGTCTTTCCGTCATGGCGTACAGACAGATGCAAATGGGCGAATTGCGCATTGCCGGAATAGCCGACAAATCCAAGCAGCGTTCCGGTTTCGACAGTCTGCCCTTTCGTGACCGTAGCGCTACCGCGTTTCAGATGGCAATATTGCGTTTCCCAGCCCTGCCCATGATCGATGACGACGCCATTGCCGCATTCTTGCCCTTCGATCGGCGCTTTATCATGCGGCCCGGCAATGAGTAGATCTTTCATGCCGTCGCGCTCGGCTTTCACGCGTCCTGCTGCCGCGGCCAGCACCGGTATCTTTCCTTCCGTTGTCTTGATCGACAGGACTCTGAAATCGGTGCCCTTATGTCCGTCATATGTCGCTGAACCGCAGCGATAATCCCGAGCCCCAGGACCAGAGTCGATATCGGCATATTGCTGTATGAAGCAATCCTTGCCCAAGGTGCAGGCAATCGGCAGGGAAAGCGAAGGGGGCCCTTCCGCTCTCGCAGCCAATGCGCCGAGGCATGCCAGAAAACCTGCACAAGTCCATTTAATGGCGCGCTTCATTCCCGTGCCTTTAAGTCCGGCAGGAACGATCACAACAAGGCCAGCTCGGCAAGCTCGACGCGCATCGCCTCGGGTATATCGCGGCCTGCCTTTGCATCGATTGCGCCAAGATCGCCGGGCGCATCCTCGGGCTTCAAATAACGCCAGCCCTGAAACGGCCGGCGGGGCTGCGGGCGCGTCGCGATCAATGCATGATCGAAGACGATGCCGCAAAGCGTGCGTCCTTCGGCATCCGTTTCCTCGCGCAAATCGATGATTCTCTGACGCGCGCGGACGAAGCCCTTGATCACCCAGTAGAGCGAGCCCGATTTGAGCACTTCCGCCCCGCGGCGCGGCGTCTGGCGCGTCCGGTGCACCAGCTCAAACGGGGCCCCCGCGCGTTTTTGCGTCTTAAGCCGCATGGCCTGCCATGCCGCCAGATCCTCCACGCTGTCAACGCCGACGCAAAGCTTAATCAGATGCATCCTGCCCGTCCGTTCCAACCTCGGCGATCACAGCCCCCGAGTCGACCTGCTGCCCCTCACGATATGACAGCACCTTAACGACTCCATCCGCCGGTGCATGCAAAACATGCTCCATCTTCATCGCCTCGACAATGGCGAGCCGGTCGCCGCTCTTAACGCTTTCGCCTTCTTTCACAAAAATCTTTGTGAGACGCCCCGGCATCGGCGCGCGCAGGCTGCCGCCATCCGCCGCCTCGGTTGAGCCGCGCTGACTTCGCGCAAAGCGGATATGGCTCTGGCGCATAAGGACCCAAGCGATTACGCCCTCATCCGTTGGAATGATTTCGAGCTTTTTCTGCGCATCTTCACCGGAAACCTGCGGGCCGCTTGAGGTCCAAACTGCCTTGACTTCGTGCAGCACGCCATCGGCTTCTATTGCGTAAGTCATCTCGCGCGGGGGGACGAATTCAAAGGCGTCATTGATATCCCACGGGCTGTGCGGCTCATCGGAATGGGCCCGGCGCAGACGGGCAGCTTCGTCTTGTTTGGCTTTGAGCAACGCGTGAAGACCTTCGGCAATGATGGCTGCATCCGCGCCTTTCTCGGTTTCCGTCAGCTCAGGCAGATGCGTTTCGATCGTACGCGTCGATAGCGCATCTCCGTCTCTCTTGGCGCGTTCCGCCAGAGCATGAAGAAAGGCCAGATTGGTTGCCGGTCCGGCAACCACCGTTTCGCTCAGTGCGCCAAGCAGCCGGTCGTAAGCCGAGACGCGGCTCGACCCGTGGCCGATTATTTTGGCGATCATGGCGTCATAGTAAGGCGGCACCTCGCTCCCGGTTTCGCCGCCGCTATCGACGCGGATACCCTGTCCTTCCGGAAAGCGCGCGCGCCATATTTTGCCCGGCGATGGCAGAAAGCCCGTCTGCGGGTCTTCCGCATAAAGCCGCGCTTCGATTGCAGCGCCCTTCGCCGTAATCGCTGCCTGCTCAAGTGGCAAAGACTCGCCCGATGCGACACGGAATTGCCATTCGACAAGATCGAGGCCTGTGATCAGCTCCGTGACAGGATGCTCGATCTGGAGCCTCGTATTCATCTCCATGAAATAAAACGGCGTCTCGTCGGTTAGAGGCTCGCCCGGCACCAAAAATTCCACCGTGCCCGCGCCGAGATAGGTCACCGCGCAGGCTGCGGCGAGCGCTGCTTCCGTCATGCGCGCCCGCAAACCCGCCGGCATGGCGATCGCAGGGGCTTCTTCGATGACTTTCTGATTCCGGCGTTGAAGCGTGCATTCACGCTCGAAAAGATGAACGAAATTGCCGTGGCTGTCGCCGAAAACCTGCACCTCGATATGTCGGGCCGGATCGATCAGCTTTTCGATCATCAGACGGCTATCACCGAAGGCGGCCTGCGCTTCACGGCGGGCGCTTGCGGCGGCCTCGATCAGATCCTCAAGCCTGGAGACAGCTTTCAGCCCCTTGCCGCCACCGCCTGCAATAGCTTTCAGCAGGACCGGAAAGCCGATGCGGTCTGCTTCGCGCGCGAAGGTCTCATCGTCCTGCGCATCGCCCGAATAGCCCGGAACGGTCGGGATGTTGAGGCTTTCGGCGAGTTGTTTGGCGCGGTCTTTCTGCCCCATTGCGCGGATCGCATCGGGCGAGGGGCCGACGAAAACAAGCCCCGCCTTCCCGCAAGCCTCAGCAAATTCTGCATTCTCAGCCAAAAACCCGCAGCCCGGATGAAGCGATTCAACGTCTGCCCTCAATGCGGCCTCAATGATCCGATCCTGACGCAGATAGCTTTCGCTGCTTGGCGCCGGACCGATTTCGACGGCTTTGTCGGCCGCCTGCACATGCATCGCTGCACGGTCGGCCGTAGAGAAAACCGCGACGGTACGCATCCCAAGCCGTTTTGCCGTGCGGATGACCCGCAAGGCGATCTCGCCCCGATTGGAAATGAGAACGGATTTCAGCACATTGATTCCCTCGGCATGTCAGGCTGATATTCTTTCACTTGAATATAGAAGAATAACGGCTGGAACAGGATATCGCGACTTATCCCGCTTCTAAGCAATTGATCCAACCGCCTCCTCCTCGTCAATCGCGGCGTCCGATTTTGAGCATGATTAATGCTAATATCGCATATGGCCCAATATCTGCTGCTTCAAATCGAAGACGTTTTTCAACTGCCTGGCGGTAGGCTTGTTGTCGTCCCTGATTTTCCGCCGGTCGAGCTGCCAAAGCAAAATAAATTCAGCGCTATTTTGAGAACACCCGAGAGCGCTGAGCGGGCTTGCACGGTTACGCTGCAACTTACCCATTTCAACATATCCGGAAACGCAGAAATCCAGGAACGCTGGCGCATCGTTCCGATGATCGACGGCCTTGAAAAACACGAGATTCCGGTGGAGAGCAAGCTGATCATCAGCAATCAGGACGTCGCCCGCGCTCTTGAGCTTCGCCCTATTGACAATAACGGCGTTCGAGCAGAGCCGGGACGGGATGGCTAAATGGGGCGCGTCGCTGAACGGCTTGGCGCGCTGGTATGGATCGGCGGCGGCCTCTTCATGCTGTGGCTCATGCTCGATCTCACAGTGTTCCACGATCTAACGCCTGAACAGGACGCAAGTCGTGATTTCGCCGACCGACTTTTTGCCTGGCTGCTGTTCGGTAGCTTAGCTCTTGGCTTTTTCATCGCCGGCGTAAGGGAATGGCGCGCAGTCAATCGAAAGCATGAAGCGGATCTGGCATTTGAAGCCCAACGGGAAACCCTGCAGAAAAAAGCGCAGGAACGTGAAAGGCAAGACTATCCCTTTGGGCGCCCTCCGGAAAGCTTTGTTGCGGATATCCAGGAAAAACTTGACCGTTTTCGTGATTTCGGGATCGAACTTTTCTGGGTTGTCGAGCCCGGC
>CAZMAC010000300.1:0-4463 GCA_964564085.1 uncultured Hyphomicrobiaceae bacterium | reverse complement strand
CCGGCAGGCGGTCGCAGAGGACGAGATTGGCGGGCATAAGGTGAAGCCCGGCGATAAGATGGTGATGTGCGCCTATATCGTTCACCATCATCCGCAATATTGGAAAGACCCGGACAATTTTGATCCAGAGCGGTTTTCACCGGAAAACGCGACGAAGCGGACCAAGTATAGTTATCTGCCTTTCGGCGCGGGACGGCGTTCGTGCATCGGGGGCGCTTTATCGCTCGTTGAAAATACGCTGGCGCTGACTCAACTCCTGCGCCGGTTCCGCCCGGAATATCTGGGCGAGACGCCTGCCGGTATCAGCGCTACGGTGACTCTGACACCGGAGCGAGGCGTACTGCCGTTCCGAATTCGTCCTCTCTCGTAACCATGGATAATCAGCCCCGGTTCCGATTTCGTACGGTGTGCGATGCATTCAAGGAGCTTGAAAACTCCCGAACGCGAGCAGAGCTTGAAGGAATAGTTATTTTCATTGGTTAAGTCGGGGGCTCAGTTCAAGACAAGAGCGGAAACGGATCAATAATAAGACTGATATTATAAACTTTGTTGCTAGTCCCTCAGAGTCCGTTTGAGAATGTCCTCAATGGCTGATCCGCCTCGACAGCAGACTTCCCATGGCAAGGTGGATTTATGGCTTCTGACACGTCGATACGCTGTTCATAATCGCGCACAAGGTGTCGCCAGCGTGTCATCCAGGCAAAGATGCGCTCGACAAGCCAGCGCCGCGGCAGAACCTCAAAGCCTTTCTGCCCCTCGATTTAGCGAACAATTTCGACAACAAAATCCAGAAGCATGGCCTTGTCCATCAGCTGTGCACGGTCATAGTCATCATCATTCTATTGGCTTATGATTATCAAATATCAAAGTTGATGAAGGATGAACGTTTGAGTCCATTAGAGGAGAGTGTCTACAAGGTTTTTGATGGCGTAAACTTCCGAGTCGGGCTCTCAGAAAATTTAATTCTTACAATTACATAAAACAGAACTTTTGCACTTTTTGAGTCAACGCAATTCGAGAAAGGTATATACTCGTAATAACTGGAGTTCCGATTAGTGCATCCTGTGGGTTGGAATAGCAACTGGGGTCTGATTGTCTAAAGTTATCTCTGCGGTAACGTCCCTATAGTCTGTCACCGCCCCAAAAAACGCCCCCGGGCGCCGTAGAAGCCGTAAGCCAGATCGACCGGTTTCTATGAGAGAACGTGAGACGAAAATCCTCTGCCATGAAGGGGCGGGTTTTGGAAAGCTCAAATGCAAGCGCAGTACAGCCGATTTCAGCAATCTAAATCCGGAATTTAAAGAGCACCAGAAAACTTCGTTCGACAGTGCAGATTACAATCAGACCAGAAAGCCATCGCTTATCATCTTGAGCATCATCAAGACTCTGACTAACGTCTCGGCATGAACGATGAAACGATTCTCGAGCCGGCACCGATCGAGCCGGTAAATCTGCGTGAGGCGCTGGAAGAGCGTTACCTTGCCTATGCGTTGTCGACCATTATGCACAGGGCCCTGCCCGATGTGCGCGACGGGCTGAAACCGGTTCACCGGCGCCTGCTCTTTGCCATGCGGCAATTGCGGCTTGATCCGGAAGGCGGCTTCAAGAAATGCGCGCGCGTCGTCGGCGATGTCATCGGTAAGTTTCATCCTCATGGCGACCAGGCGGTTTACGATGCCCTTGTCCGTCTCGCGCAGAGCTTTGCCGTTCGCTATCCGCTAGTCGATGGGCAAGGAAATTTCGGAAATGTCGATGGCGATAATGCCGCGGCGATGCGATATACCGAGGCGCGGTTAACCGATATTGCCGCTGCTCTACTCGACGGCATCGACGAGGACACCGTCGATTTCCGCGAGACTTATGACGGCGAAGAGAAAGAGCCCGTCGTACTTCCTGCTGACTTTCCTAATCTCCTGGCGAATGGCGCCTCGGGCATTGCCGTGGGCATGGCGACGTCTATCCCGCCACATAATGCCGAGGAACTTTGCGATGCCGCACTTCATCTGATCAAGCATCCGCGCGCCACGATGGAAAAGCTTATTGAATTCGTGCCCGGTCCGGATTTCCCGACGGGCGGCCTTCTCGTTGAGGACCGCGGCTCAATCCTTGATGCGTACCGCACCGGGCGCGGCGGTTTTCGTCTTCGCGCAAAATGGGACAAGGAAGAAACGGGTCGTGGAACCTATGTGATTGTCATCACGGAAATTCCCTATCTTGTGCAGAAATCACGGCTGATTGAAAAAATTGCCGAACTGCTGGAAGCCAAGCGCTTGCCGTTGCTCGCCGATATTCGCGATGAATCGGCGGAAGACATCCGCATTGTGCTTGAGCCGCGTTCGCGCTCGGTCGATGCTATGGTGCTTATGGAGCAGCTTTTCAGGCTGACCGATCTTGAGGCGCGCATTTCTCTAAACATGAATGTGCTAAGCCGCGGACAGGTGCCGAAAGTGATGGGCCTGTCCGAGGTCCTGACCGAGTGGCTCGACCATCGCAAGACGGTGCTGCGCCGGCGTTCGGAGAATCGTCTCCGCCAGATCGAACATCGCCTCGAAGTGCTTGGCGGCTATCTCGTCGCCTATCTGAATATCGATGAGGTGATACGTATCATCCGCGAGGAAGACGAGCCAAAAGCGGAGCTGATTCGGCGCTTCGAACTTAGCGAAATTCAAGCTGAGGCCATCCTAAACATGCGGCTGCGCTCTTTGCGCAAGCTGGAAGAAATCGAAATTCGTGCTGAGCACGAAAAACTGATCAAGGAAAAGGCTGATCTGGTCGGTCTGCTGGGATCGGACGAAAAACAATGGCGGCGCATATCGCAGCAGATCGCCGAGACGAAAAAGCGATTCGGTAAATCGACCGAAGTCGGCCGGCGCCGGACCAGCCTTGCCGATCTGCCCGACATCGATATCGATGTTGAAGGCGCCATGGTCGAAAAAGAGCCAGTGACCATCGTTCTCTCGGAAAAGGGCTGGATTCGCGCCATCAAAGGTCATCAGAACGATCTTGGAAAGCTGCAATTTAAAACGGGCGACAAGCTCTTTCGCTCAATCCTGGCGCAATCGACCGATAAGCTCGTTCTTTTCGCCTCTAACGGAAAATTTTTCACATTGGACGCATCCGCCTTGCCCGGCGGGCGCGGACATGGCGAACCCGTTCGCCTGATGATCGATCTGGAAGAGGCCAGCGACATTATCGACCTGTTTGTCCACAAGCCTGGACGAAAATTGTTGATAGCTTCACAAGACGCAAACGGTTTCATTGTCGCTGAGGATGAGGTCGTTGCCCAGACCCGTAAGGGCAAGCAGGTGATGTCCGTAAGGGCTCCTGACAAGGCGATCGCTTGCGTCGCTGCCGAGGGTGATAGCGTCGCGACGGTTGGCGCCAACCGTAAGATGCTGATTTTTCCGCTGGAAGAAGTCAATGAGCTGACGCGCGGTCGCGGTATGCGCCTTCAGAAATTGCGCGATGGCAACCTCGCGGATGTGACCGTTTTCCGCGCCGAAGACGGTCTTCGCTGGCAGGAGGGCGCGCGTATGCGCACTTTCACCGAGACTGGCCCTTGGCAGGGCAAACGCGCTCAGGCAGGGGCAGGCGTCCCCAAAGGTTTCCCCAGAAGCGGCCGTTTCGGTCTTACCGGACTACAGATCAACCCACGTTCAATCGGAATCGATTGAACGTTGTCAAGTTGATCTATTTCTAAGAGTTAGAGCAACTGTCCGCGTCCGGTTGGACGCGCGTTGCTCTAGATTGCCACATTTCGGCAATAGTTGCCGCTCATAAAATTCGTTAACAAAATGTTAATCGGCATACGGTGCCCCATGTCGATAAATGGGGAACCGTAGCCCGAAGCGGGGATACAGATTTGCGAGTTCTGGTAGTTACGCTCCTATGGTCAGCAATCGCTATGACGCAGGCGAGTGCGCAAGACTGCGAGCGCAAAGCCTTTACTGGCCTGGTCGAAAAGGCCAGGGCTGAGCTGACTGCGTTGAACATGAGGAACAAGCAGGTTTTTCAGGCAAAACTTCAAGGCTTAAAGGACAACAAAGGCTGGTCTGATCGCGAATTCCTCGAACAAGCCATACCATTCGTCCGGGATGAGAAAATTGCGGCGTTTGATGATGAGACGAAAGCGTTGCTCGCCCGTATCCCTGAGCTGAGTGTTCGCCCGAGCCGGTCGGTCGCGTCCTTGGCTGGCGCTTTACCATCCACGAATGCGGCGTCGGAAAAACGCTGCGCGGCGATTAAACGTCTTCAAGGCATTCTGGGAAAAATCGTGGAGAGTACGCACGCGAAATGGGCTTATATGATTGGCAAACTCGATGCCGCAATTGAAGACAAGGGACGCAATACGGATTCAGCGCAATGATGCGGGAAAGCCTGAGCGCAAAGCCTATGACTGGCGGACCAACACCCCGACACCGAATTCCTCGGCGATCGACCATATATATACAGAACTGCGCTGA